>NYTN01000100.1 GCA_002683515.1 Rhodobiaceae bacterium | reverse complement strand
TTCCGATAAAGCATCCTGAACTGCACCGCCACCGCGCTGGGTTTGCCATCCGCAAAACTGCGTGCCTTCATATTCAATAATAAGTTTGAATCTTTGCGTCATAAAAGAAGCATTCCTAGCTTCAGACCTTTGCCACGTTGAAATTCTTCACCTGTCATAGCCGATTTCCCGGCACGTTGAAGGCGCACCAATTCCAATGTACCGATACCGCAAGCAATAATTGGCGCCCCATTACCAGCATCCAAAACCTCCCCGGCTTTATGTTTTACATCCGGTATGGTCTCTACTGGGCGGGCCGCAAGCACCTTGATACGGTCACCTTCAGCATCAAACCAAGCTCCGGGGAAAGGAGACAGGCCGCGAATAAAGCAATCAAGTTGATTTGCATTCTCTAACCAATTTATCCTACTTTCCTGTTTGTCGATTTTCTGGGCATATGTAACGCCTGCTTCGCTTTGTTGAATGGGCTTTAGGTTTTCATATTCATTAATTGCTTCAACAATAGTATCGCCACCCAACTCCATGAGCCGGTCGTGCAAATTCGAGGCTGTGTCTGTGTGGTCAATATCAATCTCCCGCCGCAACAAAACCGCACCGGTATCCAGACCGGCTTCCATTTGCATGATGCAAATACCCGTTTTCTTGTCACCGGACATGATCGCTCTTTGAATTGGCGCAGCTCCGCGCCACCTTGGCAGTAAGGATGCATGGATATTCCAGCAGCCTTTTTCAGGGACAGAGAGAACACTTTCTGGTAAAATCAGACCATATGCCACGACCACCGCCAAATCTGCTTGATGAGATGCAAATGTTGCCACTGTTTCAGAAGACTTAAAATTTTTAGGCGTAAACACATTCAAACCTAAAACCTCCGCACATTCATGAACTGGGGATAGCTTTTCTCTCATGCCACGCCCTTTTTTGGCAGGCGGGCGGGTATAGACGGCACAAATATCATGCCCGGCATCATGCAATGCATTAAGAGCCGGCACTGAAAAGTCTGGTGTTCCCATGAAAATTAGACGCATGAAGGAACCTTCGTAAGTCGATGACACCCGCTTTTATCGGGACTCAACAACATTAGCTTCTTTGGCTAGCTTGAGGAGTTTTTTGACAATCATGTCGCGTTTTAAACGTGATAAATGATCCAGAAAAACAACACCATTAAGATGATCCATTTCATGCTGGACACAAGTTGCCAGTAATCCGTCACAATCAAGTTCCTGGGGTTCGCCCTGATAGTCGAGATAAGTAACTTTGCAGGCTTGGGGGCGTTCAACATCGTCATAAAAACCCGGAACGGACAGACACCCTTCCTGATAATTATTCATCTCCTCAGACGTCCAGACAATCTCGGGATTCACAAAATATCTAATAGGTTCATCTATAAGTTCAGAGAGATCGTATCTGTCCTCGCTTTCGCCCTCTTCAGCTGACTCACTGGGCGATAAATCCATGACAATAATACGCTTACTGACACCCACCTGAATGGCCGCTAATCCAATGCCTTTCGCATCATGCATAGTTTCAACCATATCATCCATGAGCAATCGTAAATCATCAGTCACTGCCTCAACAGGCTCGGATACTTGCTTCAATCTGGGGTCTGGCACAGCTATTATAGGTCTTATTGTCATATATCTGAGATACGATGTGCTTCCACCTTCGTCAAGTCATGTCGAGTGAAGTCGGGCTAAATGAAAGCGAATCTGATAAAAAGTTTTTATGAGTATGATGAAAGTCACAATTGCCTGCCTTGTGATTCTCGCTGCCCTTTTGGGGGTGAGTGTTGGCCTATTGATGAGACGCAAAGACAAAACACCTAGCCACCTTGACGCAATGCTTGCCGATATTAATCGTCAGCAATCCGAAATGACCGGACGGCTTAACAGTTTTGCCGAAATGCAAGAGGCCGCCAAGGGTGAAATTAACCGTACATTGTCTGAACGGCTTGAAAGTGTTTCAAAAAATGTCACTCATACATTGCAGGAAAGCCGTGAAAAAACCACTAAGACACTCGGTGAACTTGGCGAAAGGCTTTCTCTTATAGATCAAGCACAACAGCAGATAACGGCTCTTTCAGGGCAAGTCGTTGAGCTTCAGCATATTCTTGATAACAAACAGGCACGTGGGGCGTTCGGGGAAGCACAATTGGCCGACATTGTAATAGATGGCCTACCCGAAAGCGCTTATCTTTTCCAGCATACGCTTTCAAACGGCAAGCGGGCTGATTGTCTAATTAACCTTCCTAACCCGCCCGGGCCTGTTGTGGTGGATAGTAAATTTCCGCTTGAGGCATATAAAAAGTTCAAGCAAGCCGCCGATGAGATTGAACAAAAAGCTGCCTTGCACCAATTCGGACAAGACACATTAAAACATGCTGAGGCAATCCACGATAAATATATCATTACTGGCGAAACGGCAGATGCCGCGCTGATGTTTTTACCCTCGGAGAGTATTTTTTCCGAATTACATCTGCGCCGCGCCGATATCGTCGATAAGTGCAGATCCATGCGGGTTTACCCTGTCTCACCCAATACCATGTCACTCACATTGAATACGGTTCGAGCAATTATGCGGGACGTAAAAATGCGTGAACAGGCCAACATTATTCAAAAAGAAGTGCATGTCATGATTGAGGATGTGGGGCGCTTGAATGACCGTATCACCAAATTGCGAAGTCATTTTGATCAAGCCAATAAGGATATAGAAATGATCGAGACTTCTGGCACAAAAATCTCACGACGCGGCGAGAAAATTACCGCGCTGGAAGTTGAAGAACCAAAAACAGATAAAGAGAAAATCAGTAATAATACAGGCGATAAAATAAGCGACCCAACAGACGGTTTACTGTCGTCGTAACGGACTTGCCCTAAAATTCAGTTCTAGACTTCATGGCTTCAGCAAGTGTGCCATCATCCAAATAATCCAACTCCCCACCGACCGGCACGCCATGAGCAAGACGGGAAACCGTAACGTCACAGTCTTTGAGCATATCCATAATGTAATGCGCTGTAGATTGTCCCTCGACTGTGGCATTGGTCGCAAGAATAACTTCTTTCACAACGCCAATGATACAACGTGTTTTAAGACCGGCAATGCTCAAATCTTCAGGTCCTACTCCATCTAAGGCGGACAAAACGCCTCCAAGCACATGATATCTTCCCTTGGTGGCTTTAGCGCGTTCCAGCGCCCAAAGGTCACCAACATCCTCAACAACACAAATAACGCTATCATCTCGGCGCGGGTCAGCACATATGGTACAAGGGTCTGTTGTGTCTATCGCACCGCATGAGCCGCAAGTAACGATACTGTCACGGGCAATCTGAAGCGCGTCAGCCAATGGCAAAAGAAGACTTTCGCGCTTTCGTACAAGATGCAAAACCGCCCTACGTGCCGACCTCGGGCCAAGCCCAGGCATGCGCGAGAGCAAATTTATCAGGGTTTCAATTTCAGGACCAATCATTACCAATCAAGACCAAGCGTTCAAGTCTCATCCTCATCATTAGGGGGTTCTTGACCATCCTGCTCGCCTTCAAGATTTGCAGAAAGAGATACGGAAAACTCATCCATATTGGTCACACTGACAATCTCTGCACCAGGAAATGCCTCAAAAGCGGCTTTAACCAACGGATCATCAGCGGCATTGTCTTTGCGTCGCGAAGCATCATCATGTACTTCCTTATAGAGGGTTTCCGCGCCCGCATCCTGCGAGAGGCTCACGACCCATTGAAGGCCAGTCCACTCTTTCAGTAAACGCGACAAGGGGCGTGAGATATCTTCTGCGCCCTCTGCTAAACGATATTCAATCACCCCGGCCTTTAGCTCCGAGGCTGGCTCAAAGCTGACAAGATGAACGCTAGTTTCTAAAACTGTTTTAAGTTTTATTTCCCGCATTTGCCCAACCAGCGCGACAAGTTTTTTAAACGTATCCGGGCAAGGCATTACTTGAAGGGCCTCATGGACATGAGGAGATTGTGCAGAATTAATTTGTATTTCAGCTTGCGGTTCAGTTTGCATTAGGCGCTCCGTCACTGAGCCACCGGCTGCCTGAGGGGAGGAAGTCTGAGAGGAAGCTTGAACACCCGTAATGCCAGCCGTCTCTGCATAATTTTGGGGCACCTGAGCGGACTCAGTAGTTGGGGCTGCCACAGTCGGGGACGGAGCTTCGCTTTTAGAAGGCATTGATTTTTGTATCTGCCTTAAAAGTTCCTCCGGCGCAGGTAAATCTGACATATGTGCAAGACGGATTAAAACCATTTCAGCCGCCGCCATCGGATCTGGCGCAGTCATAGCTTCCTTATGCCCCTTCAACAGCACTTGCCAGCAACGCGACAAGACCTGAGTGGAAAGCGCGTCTGCCGTTTCCTTACTCCGGTAACGCATCTCCTCTGCCATGGTAATATCATCCACCGCAGACGGGACAAACTTCATGCGTGTCAAACGATAGGTAAGCTCTGCCAAATCCGCGAGAATAACAATCGGGTCTGCCCCCAGATTATATTGCATTTCGAACTCACCGAGCGCTTCAGGCAATTTGCCTTGCATAACCAAATCAAACAAATCAAAAACTCTGCCGCGATCAGCTAGTCCAAGCATTTGCCGCATCGCATCAGCATCCGGACCACTTTCAGCCTCGCCTTCTGAGCCGTGAGCAAGCGCTCGGTCCAGCAGTGATAATGCATCTCGCGCTGACCCTTCTGCGGCACGCGCTATCAATGCCAGACTTTCCTCTTGAAATGCCGACCCTTCAGCTGCGCAGACCTTATTGAGGAGTTGAAGGGTTTCCTCAATCGTTAAACGTCGTAAATCGAACCTCTGACAGCGGGAAAGAACAGTCACCGGTACTTTTCGGATTTCAGTAGTTGCAAAAACAAATTTCACATGAGAGGGTGGCTCTTCCAGCGTCTTTAACAGGCCATTGAAAGCCTGGTTCGACAACATATGCACCTCATCAATGATAAAAACCTTATACCGCCCCGCGCTCGGGCGATATCGGACGTTCTCAATAATTTCACGAATATCATCAATGCCGGTTGCTGAAGCTGCATCCATCTCAATCACATCTACATGGCTGCCAGCCATAATATCTAAGCAATGAAACCCCAGCTCCGGCATGTCAACATTAGGCGCACTCGCTTCTGCGGTTTGATAATTCAGCGCCCGCGCCAAAATTCGCGCGGTAGTTGTCTTCCCAACCCCGCGGACACCTGTCAGCATAAAGGCGTGAGCAATACGACCAGTTTCAAAGGCATTACGGAGGGTTTGCACCATCGCTTCCTGACCGATCATATCGTCAAATATGCGTGGGCGATATTTACGCGCCAAAACCTCATAGGCTTCTGATTTTAACGACACATTATTTTCTTCATCAGCTTCGGCAATCAAACCAAACCCCGGCTCTGTATCTGGGTCGGGTGCCATGGTGGTGATGTTTTCTTCTTGATCTTGGTCGCTCATATACGATAGCTTTTCTGTGATGGCATTTATGATGGCTGTAATGAAAACTAAGTAGAATATTTGAATTAATTAGAATTCACTTTTAGATTTACTTAAATTTTTCATCTAGAAAATTTCTAGATTTGCCAGAAATTTAAGTGAGAGGCTGGACAGGCAACCCGCACCGAGCTCGTTAGGGCTGCTTCCTTCCGGATCTGACCCGGTTGGCGAGGGATGCGTCTGCCGCCAACCTCTCATGATTAACATATCATTTTTTCAAAACAGAGGACAAGGCTTGCCAAGAGATTAGAGTGTTTTTAACCTGTCTAAACATGGTCATTGTGGATAAAGTGGTTTAAGTGAATGTTTAACCGCGCCCACGAGTAATCGTTAGTTCAGGCCTTATCAATTAGGCTTTTTGGAGTTCTCAATGCCTCTCTCGCACAGATTAAATATGTTTGCCAATAATCCGCTTGATCGTGCCGGACACTTAAGAACCGATGACGAATGGTTGGCCTCCCAAATCGCTGCTCATAATACCCTATTTGTTCCACTTTGGCGCGGAGATGCTTTGGTATTGCCCGAAGCTGCTGCTGAACAAGGTCGCGATGTGGCATGGCTACCCAAAGCCGCTATTTCTGGCTATCTCGATAATGATATTATTTTTCTGGGTCTGAACAGAAATAACGCCCCTCGTTTTGCATTGGATATCAGCCCATTGGAAAACCCTGAGCAAACTGCCCCGTTTGACGCACTATGTCAGGCTGGCGGCATTTTTGAAAATTTACGCACTCTAGCCATGGTCGGTGATATGCCACCGTCCGAACTGGCAATACTGGCGCAAGCCAAAGGACTGCTTGAGTGGCACAATTCTCATGGCTTTTGTTCAAAATGCGGGGCTAAAAGCGTCATTGCAGAAGGCGGGTATAAAAGGAGTTGCCCTGCCTGCGGAGCAGACCATTTCCCCAGAACCGATCCTGTTGTTATCATGTTGCCCTATCTTGGTGACAAGTGTCTGCTCGGGAGACAGGCCGGATGGCCGGAAAATCTATTTTCTGCCCTTGCAGGCTTTATGGAGCCAGGCGAAACCATTGAGGAAGCTGTTGCCCGCGAGACAATGGAAGAAGCTGGCGTCACAATTAACTCAGCACAATATCATTCAACACAACCCTGGCCGTTTCCAAGCTCACTGATGATTGGTTGTCTCGCAGAAGCCGAAAATAACAAAATTACAGTGGATAAAAAAGAACTCGCAGAGGCGCGCTGGTTCAGCGCAGCTGAAATTAAAGACGCCTTTAACGGCAGGGCGGAATTTGATATTCCACCTTCATTGGCAATTGCGCATCATCTCATCAAGGCATTTGTTGAGATGAAGGGCTAATGCCGACATTACATTGTTTTACGAAATTCAGCCGCTGGATAGACACCCAGTATATTAAGCGCTGAGCAAAAATAATTTAGCTCGTCCAACGCCAATCTTACAGCCTCATCGTCGGGATGGCCTTCAATGTCCGCATAGAATTGCGTCGCCATGAAACTGCCTTCAACCTGATAACTTTCCAACTTGGTCATATTCACCCCATTAGTCGCAAAGCCGCCCAACGCTTTATAAAGCGCGGCAGGAACATTGCGGCAGCGAAAGATAAAACTTGTAATGACATCACCGGAATTGGGTTCGGCATCATCAGGCTCAGGTGCCATGATCAGAAATCGTGTGGTGTTATGTTTTGCATCTTCAATATTTTCTTTGAAAACTTGGAGCCCATTAATTTCTGCAGCAAATGGGCTGGCTATTGCCGCCAGTGCGGGGTTATTCAACTCAGCAATTTCACGCGCCGATCCGGCTGTATCCGCAGCAACCACAGGGTCAAGGTTGAGTTCATTGATAATATGCCTGCATTGTCCCAGAGCCATTTCATGGCTATGCACATGCGTCAGCCCGTCAACAGATGCACCTTTAAGACCCAGAAGGCAATGTCGAATACGCATGAAATATTCACCGATAATATAGAGATTATAACCTGGCAATAGTCGGTGAATATCCGCAACTCGTCCGGCAACAGTATTCTCGACAGGCAATACAGCCAGCGCGGCAGACCCGTTTTCAAGAGCCTTAAACGCCCCCTCAAAAGTCGTGCATGGCAAAACCTCCCTGTCCGGAAAAATATCGTTACAAGCAATATGGGAGTTCGCACCCATTTCACCTTGAAAAGCGATTGGTTTATCTTTTTGCGTCATCATTCACCTTAAGGAATACATATTTCAGCTCATTAATCTGTACATACATATATACTTCTTTATGGGCTTATATTCGTGCCTAAATCATACCCGCAAAATTTTGCGGACTTCGTCCAAATCCTCTTGAGTATCAACACCCAGAGGAACAGTGTCAACGCAGGCCAGACGGATTGTCATTCCCGCTTCAAGTGCGCGTAATTGCTCTAGTTTTTCCCTTTTTTCCAGAGGTGATGGCGATAAAGTTACAAATTTCTCTAGCGCAGCACGTTGATAACCGTAAATCCCGATATGATGATAATACGGCCCATCACCTGCGGGAGCCGTAGCACGTGTAAAATACAACGCCCGCCCCAATTTAGAACTACTAGAAACCGCTTCGTCCCAACTAATAATAGTCTTTACAACATTCGGATTACCAATTTCGCTGGAATCTGTAATTTCAGCTACAAGACTCGACATGTCTGACCCGTCCTGCAACAAGGCAGCCGTTTTTTCTATAAGTTCGGGTGCCAATGTCGGTAGATCGCCCTGCACATTAATAACTTGCTCTAGTGAAATGCCATCCTGTTTCTCAATTTCCAGTAAAGCACTGAAAACCCGATCAGAACCTGAGGGTAACTCCGGGTCAGTTAATACCACCCGACCACCAACTGACTGCATCACATCAACAATTTCAGTATCCCCAGCCGCAACAATCACTTGATCTGCAGACCCGACAGCCGCCACGACACGTTCCCAAACATGCACAATCATTGGGCGACCATGAATATCCGCCAGTGGCTTATTCGGTAATCGTGTCGCCGCAAGTCTTGCAGGTATTGTAACTATTAGTTTCTTACTTATTTCGGACATTTGATAAACTTCGTTTGAAACTCGAACTTCTGAACCTAGCATTGAACTACATTGTGCGACGCTTCGCCGCAAGTTTTTAGAACTCTAAAGAGGTATTAAATTTACATGCTCTCGTCGGGAATTAAAGGACATTTAGATCGTCATGGATAGCTTTGAACTCAATAAAATTGCCGGCGCCGTTTTCTTCACACTTTTAGTTTATCTTGGTTTGCAAAATTTGGGCGACATCCTGTTTCATATCGAGCCTGCTGATACCAATGCCTATATTGTTGAAGGCCTAGAAGTTAATGCTGTTTCGGCATTAGAAGCATCTGCTGAACCCGAAGTGGACATTTTGGCATTGCTGCAAACTGCTTCAGTCGATAAAGGCGCTAAAGTCGCTAAAAAATGTGTTTCCTGCCATGCTTTTGAGAAAGGCGGAGCAAACAAGATTGGCCCCGCACTTTGGGGTATTGTAAATCGTGATATTGCCAGCGTTGATGGCTTTGGTTATTCCGGTACGCTTAACGAGATGGCGGGAGACTGGGATTATAATTCCCTGAACGGTTTCCTCGAAAATCCCAAAAAATATGCTGCTGGAACTAAAATGGCTTTTGCCGGACTCAGAAAACCACAAGATCGTGCGGCAATAATTGCCTATCTGAACGCACAGGGCGACACACCAACAGATTTTACCACTGGATACACACCTCCAGTTGCTGAACCAGAGAGTGTACCTGCAGAAGAACCTGCGGCGGAAGCGCAGATTGAAGAAACTCCTGCTTCACAAGATGAATCTCAAGATGGGCCCGTTACCGGCGCTACTGAAGACATGTTTTCAGATTTGGTAGCAGATACGCCGTCAGAATAATTCGTCATCTCTCTTGTTGATAGCTCTTTCCCCACTTGCTGATGGTTCTTTTTGGCCCTAGCTTATACAAATGTTTAGTTCTTCAATAAAGCTTATTGCCGCCTTCAGTTTTTTCATCCTAACCTTTCAAGCTGTCATAAAACCCACTTATGCAGATGCGCCTCGTCACGCACTGTCTTTGTTTGGTGACCCGAAATATGAACAGGGCTTTGCCCATTTTGATTATGTTAACCCAAATGCGCCCAAGGGAGGCGAGGTTCGCGAAGCGGCCTATGGCAGCTTTGACAGCTTCAACCCTTATATTCTAAAAGGGACGCCTGCTCAGGGGCTTGGGCTTATTTATGACACACTGACAGCATCGAGCCTTAATGAACCCGGCACACAATATGCCTTACTGGCAAAATCAATGGCGCATCCCGATGATTTCGCGTCCGTGACATTCACCCTTAATGAGCGTGCGCGTTTTCATGACGGTGTCAGCGTTAAAGCCGCTGATGTGGTTTGGAGTTTTAAAACACTGACTTCCAATCACCCATTCTACCGCGCCTATTATGCCGATGTTGATAGCGTTGAGGCCATCTCTGAACGCGTTGTTAAATTTACGTTCCGAAAATCGGGTAATCGGGAATTACCTCAAATTGTTGGGCAACTCGTTGTCTTGCCCAAGCATTACTGGGCAAGTGAAGGTAAAGATATTCAAAAAACAACTCTGGAGCCGCCAGTTGGCAGTGGGCCATATATCATCGACAAATTCGAAACAGGCCGTTACGTGACCTATCGCCGTAACCCTGATTACTGGGCAAAAGGTTTAAACGTTTCTGTAGGTAAGTATAATTTTGCCCGTGTGCGTTATGATTATTTCGGAGATTTCACCGTTGCATTTGAAGCTTTCAAAGCAGGTAATCTTCAATTTAGGGACGAAAATAACTCCAAAAACTGGGCAACAGGATATGATGTCCCCGCAACGAAAGACGGGAGAATGACCCTCGAAATGCCCGCCAATGGCTCGGTTCAGGGCATGCAGGGTTTTATTTTCAACACCCGTAAAAATAAATTTAAAGACCTCAAACTGCGTCAGGCATTTAATCATGCGTATGATTTTGAGTGGGCTAACAACACACTTTTTTACGGACAATATGTTCGAACCGGAAGTTATTTTGATAATTCCGAACTTGCGGCAACAGGTTTACCATCTCCAGAAGAGTTACAATTACTGACGCCTTTGCAAGACCAGCTACCGGCTTCGGTGTTTACGCAAACCTACCGGAATCCTGAAAATCCTGACCCTAATGCCTTGCGGCAGAATTTGAGAAAAGCCAAGAAACTGCTTGAGGAAGCCGGTTGGAATGTCACCAATGGGAAGCTTCAAAAGAATGGAGAAATTCTTGAGGTTGAGTTTCTGCTGGTACAACCTGCTTTTGAACGCATAGTTGCCCCCTTCATTAGAAATCTTGAAAAACTGGGGGTCATGGCAAATATTCGCACCATAGATCCGACCCAGTATCAAAACCGAGTGATGGATTATGATTTCGATATTATTGTGCATAGTTTCGGTCAGTCCTTGTCGCCCGGCAACGAACAACGAAATTACTGGAGCGCAGAAAATGCTGATCGTCCGGGCGGGCGCAATCTGATAGGAATTAAAAACCCTGCTATCGACAAGCTTGTCGAGCATATTATTTTTGCACCCAATCGGGCGAAGCAAATAACGGCAACCCGAGCATTAGACCGCGTTCTTCTGGCACATCATTTTGTTGTGCCGCATTGGCATATCCCAACCCACCGACTAGCTTATTGGCATAATATCAGCAGACCAGATAACCTGCCACTTTATAGTCATGGCTTTCCAAATATTTGGTGGGCAAATGAAGATAAACCAAAATAAACTTTAAGTCGTCGAAAGCATCTTATATTGGGATGATAAATTCTGATTTCATGGCATAATGCGCTGTGATGAAAATGTTCTTTCATAGAATTCACTGTTTGGAGGATAAAGGATAATGGCTGCCTATATTTTGCGTCGCCTTGCCCTAATGATTCCCACCATTCTGGGGATTATGCTCATCAGCTTCACAATTATCCAATTTGCTCCCGGCGGGCCGGTGGAACGCATTATCGCCCAGCTACAGGGTCATGATGTCGGCGCCACAGCAAGGTTTGCAGGCGGACAATCTGAAATGAATAATCTCTCCGGCGGTAATTTTGATGGGGGAAGCAAATATCGTGGGGCTCAGGGTTTGGATCCGGCTTTTATTGAGGAACTGGAAAAACAATTCGGTTTTGACAAACCGGCACATGAGCGTTTCCTGATTATGATTGGTGATTACGCACAGTTTGATTTTGGTAACAGCTTCTACAGAGATGTGCCGGTGTCTCAACTGATCGCCGAAAAACTCCCTGTCTCCATCTCATTGGGTTTATGGACCACACTTATCACTTATCTCATATCCATCCCGCTGGGCATCGCCAAGGCGCGGCGCAGCGGTAGCAGTTTTGATATTTGGACATCCGGTGTGATTATTATTGGCTATGCCATTCCGGGATTTCTATTTGCCGTTTTGCTTATAATCGTTTTTGCCGGCGGAAGTTATTTTGACTTATTTCCCTTACGGGGTCTGACATCTGACAATTTCGACAGTCTATCGACCGGCGGTAAGATTATTGACTATCTCTGGCATATTTCCCTCCCTGTGCTGGCCATGACAATCGGTGCCTTCGCAACTACAACCTTGCTGAC
>NYTN01000099.1 GCA_002683515.1 Rhodobiaceae bacterium | reverse complement strand
GGCCGTTTTTCATTCAATGTAAAAGGTGGTCGCTGCGAATCTTGTCAGGGAGATGGTGTCATCAAAATTGAAATGCACTTCTTGCCTGATGTCTATGTTGAATGTGATGTCTGCAACAGCAAGCGTTATAATCGCGAAACACTGGAAGTTAAATTTAAAGACAAAAACATAGCTGATATTCTCGATATGACAGTAGATGAGGCTGCAGATTTCTTTAAAGCCGTGCCAGTTATCAGAGATAAAATGGTCACGCTACAACGTGTCGGGCTTGGTTATATCAAAGTTGGTCAGCAAGCGACTACGCTCTCAGGTGGAGAAGCCCAGCGCGTCAAACTTGCTAAAGAACTTTCAAGACGTGCCACAGGTCGCACTCTTTATATTCTTGATGAACCAACCACAGGCCTTCATTTTCACGACGTAGCAAAACTATTAGATGTTTTGCATGAACTGGTTGATGCCGGAAATACGATAGCCGTGATAGAGCATAACCTCGAAGTGATAAAAACTGCTGACAAAGTAATTGATTTGGGTCCAAATGGTGGTCATGGTGGCGGAGAGATTGTTGCATCTGGAACACCGGAAGAGGTGGCAACTGTCAAAGAAAGTTATACAGGTCAGTTTTTGTCAAAACTACTCAAAAAGCCAAAGCCTGATAACAAACCTTCCTCCAAAACACGAAGAACAACGGCTAAAGCTGCTGAATAAAGCTTCCATCTCGTTACTGCTTGATTTATGAGTGACCAAGGAGCTTGTCGAATATGAGCAGTAATAAAGTACACATTATTGGTGGTGGTCTTGCCGGGTCAGAAGCGGCATGGCAAATAGCGCAAATTGGTGTTCCCGTAACACTTTATGAAATGCGCCCTCACCGGAAAACCGACGCGCATGTTACGGATGGGCTTGCAGAGCTTGTTTGTTCGAACTCATTTCGTTCCGATGACGCAGAAACCAATGCTGTCGGCCTGTTACATGCGGAACTCCGAGACGCGAATAGTCTGATTATGAATTGTGCTGACAAGCATCAATTGCCCGCTGGGGGGGCACTTGCGGTTGACCGTGAAGGTTTCTCTCAGGCGGTGACGCAAGAACTTGAAAAACATCCGTCGATAACAATTAAACGTGAAGAAGTCACGTCGATTAACCCTGATTGGGAACATGTGATTATTGCCTCCGGCCCCCTAACCTCACCCGCTCTATCAGAAGAAATCTTAAAAATGACTGGCAGCGACAAACTTGCCTTTTTTGATGCGATTGCACCAATTGTTTATCGCGACAGCATTAATATGGATATTTGCTGGGAACAATCTCGTTATGATAAATCAGGACCAGGCGGGGATGGTAAGGATTATATAAATTGCCCGATGGATGAAGCCCGATATCACGAATTTATAGACGCCTTAATTGATGGCGAAACCGCAGATTTCAAGCAATGGGAAGAAGATACGCCATATTTCAACGGATGTTTACCAATTGAAGTCATGGCCTCCCGTGGACGCGAAACTTTACGGCATGGCCCAATGAAACCACGCGGTCTCACAAATGCGCATTATCCCGAAGTCAAGCCTTATGCAGTAGTCCAGCTTCGTCAAGATAATGCATTGAAAACACTTTATAATATCGTCGGGTTTCAAACAAAAATGAAATATGGTGCTCAGGCGGATATCTTACGCCTTATCCCTGGACTTGAAGGCGCTCGTTTTGCCAGATTAGGCGGCTTGCATCGTAATACTTTTTTGAACAGCCCATGCTTGTTAGGCGAAGATTTATCTTTAAAAACTGCCCAAAACATCCGTTTTGCAGGGCAAATTACAGGTGTTGAAGGGTATGTTGAAAGCACATCAATTGGCTTGCTAGCAGGGTTATTTACCGCGGCTCAAATTCAAAACAAAAGTCTGTCCCCACCCCCAATGACCACAGCACTTGGGGCTTTATTGGCGCATATTACAAAAAACGCCAATATGGATACATTCCAACCCATGAATATTAATTTTGGCTTGATGCCTGAAATTGATCAAACCGAAGTAAAGTTCACCCACTCTGAAACCGGTGAGAAACTTCGAGGTAAAGCTCGCATGCATGCCAAAAAACGTGCGCGGCAAACTGGCTTCACCAGCCGCGCAAGACAAGATTTCGAAATATGGCGCCCCTCTCATTGAGATATGAGTGAGCTGGGTAAAATTATAACTTTCCAGTGAAAGCCATTTTTAATAACTGAAGCTGGTAAAATAAAAGTGACTTTGCTCTATCAAAATTTTGACTGTGCTTTTTGGACAATCCGATAATTAAAAAGGCTGGGAGTATAGTTTTGCGTTGCTTTCGTGACATACCATTAAACAACCCAGCAGCTTTTTGAAGTTGTAACTTTGCCTCAGCGATAATGTTATCTTGAATTTCATCAGGATACGCGGTCGATAGTCGGAGCAATTCAAACCCACTCCCAGCAGCGTCTAACAAACCTTCTGGCAAGTCATCTTTAGTGTTTTCGCCTAACACACTTAATGCCGTTTTCATAAAAAGCAGACCTATTTCGGAAGCTGAATGTTCAATATCAGATAGGCTGGGTTGCTCTTTATCAAATAACCCTTCGCGAGCATCTATCAGCTTATGTAACAAGTCGCGAGGCAAATTGGATGTATTTAGAAAACTGCTGACGGGAGCAGTATCGAGATGTTTTCCATCAATTACTTCACGCCACCACTGGAAGCGTATTGCCCCAAGCATAGGCTCACTTACGATAAAGGGAATTCGCGCGCTATCTGCGTAGATACTATAAAGGGTGAGCATATCTGCCCTCAGATGCTCAGGCGTAAAGAGATGGCAAAGAAACAAATCCCCATCGAGGCTTCTTAGTTCATCTCTGAAAACTGCTATATCCTGCATTTATCATTCGCTCATAAAAAAGGCTGCACGCATCACTAAGATCCGTGCAGCCTCTATAAATTGATGTTCCTAGTAAAGGTTTTGTGCTGCAACCATCGAGAAAAGCATAGGAACGGATAGCATTGTGTTTGTTCGTGAGAACAGCATTGCCGTTCTGGCTGATACGGCTTTAGTCTCTGCGTCAGCTTCAACAATCCCTAGTGCTCTTTTTTGATTGGGCCAAATAACAAACCAGACATTGAACCACATAATTGTACCCAGCCACATGCCGATACCAATCATAGTATGTTTTTCAACAGCAAAACCTTCTGAAACTCCGAGGGTAATCGCTTCTACCAGATAACCATTGGCACCCGCCAAAAGAAGTCCAGAAACGATTGTTATCATGGCGCCCCAGCGAAACCACCAAAGGGCAGCAGGCGCTATCACTTTACCAATCGCAGGCTTTTGTTCGTCAGGAATATTCGGCATATTTGGAATTTGTACAAAGTTAAAATAGTACAGAATACCAATCCACATAATACCAGCCAACACATGGAGATAACGAAGAACGAATGCCCCAAAATTATGATCAAACACACCCATATGAAGCTGCCCGTAAATAACCAGTAGAACAGTTGCCAGAACAAAACCGGCAATTACAGTGTTTCGAAGTGAAGTTAAAATTGACGCCATAGAACCCTCCATCATTAAAATCTATAAAACAAACTTAAAGCTGCCTTGGTATTGAGACAAGCGGAAAATCTAAGTTACCGCCCCTAGTCTAGTCTTTTGCTGCCTCAGACCAGTCTCGCTTGACGCCCAGATACATTAAAACCGGTGAAGCGATAAATATCGATGAGTATGTTCCGACAAAAACGCCCCAAATCATCGCCAAAGTAAAGCCGCGAATAACCTCACCGCCCAAGATATAAAGCGAGAAAAGTGCCAACAAGGTCGTGACGGAAGTCATAACTGTGCGCGACAATGTGCTATTAATTGAAAGATTGGCCAAGTCAGACAAAGGCATTTTTTTGAAACGCCGAAGATTTTCTCGCACGCGATCATAAACAACAACTGTGTCATTCATTGAATAACCGACAATCGTCAATATAGCCGCAATAATAGAGAGGTTAAACTCTAATTGAATGAGACAGAAAACACCAATAGTCAGAATAATATCGTGTATAAGCGCCAAAACCGCGCCAACAGAAAACTGCCATTCAAAACGTAACCAGATATAAAATAGCATCAAACCAATCGCGACAGTCACTGCCAGAAAACCTGCGCGAACAAGCTCACCACTTATCTGAGGACCAACAACCTCAACCCTTCGGAACGTAACATCCTGCGAGAGTGTGTTACGGATTTGATCTACCGCAGATAGATTTTCAGCATTATCAGTCGCATTGGCTTTTTCTCCAACGCGTATCAGCACATCCTCAGGGCTGCCAAATTCTTGAATTTGCACCTCACCCAAATCTAGGTTGCCAATAACATCCCGAAGACCGGCAATGTCAGCAGAGCCATTCGTGCCAATTTCAATAAGCGTACCACCTTTAAAATCGACACCGAAATTGAGGCCTTGCGTAAAAAACAAACCCAATGAAGCAATTACCAAACTGATTGAGACAATAAAACTCGCTATATGAAGGCGGATAAAATCGACTTTAGTTTCGGCTGGAACGAGTTTTAATGTCCACATAATAAATCCACTTTATATTGTCAGTTTTTCGATGCGATTTTTAGAACTATATTTCAGCGCTACCATTAAGCGCGTGACCGTAAACGCCGTGAATACTGACGTGATAATCCCTATACCCAGAGTAACAGCGAAACCACGAACTGGGCCTGAGCCTAAATAAAACAAAATCATGGCTGAAATTAGAGTCGTAATATTAGCGTCCAGAATAGTCCCAAGAGCACGACTATAACCTGAGTCAATCGCCATCAAAGCCGACTTACCATTCCTAATTTCCTCACGAATCCGCTCAAAAATAAGAACATTGGCATCGACCGCCATACCTATTGTCAGAACTATACCTGCAATTCCCGGTAAGGTGAGTGTTGCCTGTAAAAGTGATAACACCCCAACGATGAGCATCATATTTAAAATCAGGGCAATATTGGCAAACAGCCCAAACATGGCATAGCTGATTAAAATAAACACCATCACTGCAATAAAACCGATTATGGAAGCGCGTGTACCCGCGTCAACTGAGTCAGCACCAAGCCCTGGACCAACCGTTCGCTCCTCAAGGATATTCAAAGGCGCAGGAAGCGCACCTGCGCGCAGTAAAATAGCCAAGTCATTCGCGGTTTCGACAGAAAAACTTCCGGTAATACGGCCTGATCCCCCTAAAATAGGTGAACGTATAACTGGAGCAGATATCACTTTATCATCAAGCACAATAGCAAACGGATTGCCGACATTAGCTTTGGTTACATCGCCAAACTTTCTGCCACCTGTAGAGTCGAATCTGAAATCAACTTCCGGCTCACCGGTTTGTGGGTCAAAGCCGACACTGGCATCGACAAGGCGCTCTCCGCTAACCATGACACGCTTACGGATAACATAAGGCTCAGCCGGTGATGTTTCAGAAAACACCAACTTCGAGCCTGATGGCACACGTGCGCCGGCAACTGCATCATATCCTGAGACATTCCGATCC
>NYTN01000098.1 GCA_002683515.1 Rhodobiaceae bacterium | reverse complement strand
CTTGGCGCGAAAACACATATCCCGGGGTGTCTTGTGATGTGCCATCCCATTTATATTCATTTTCTTTCGCACAAAAAACTGATTGGCCAAAATTATATTCCAGCGGTGCAGACATTCAGGCTTATCTTGAAGATGTTTCAGAAAAATCAGGCATAATTCGCTTATGCCAATTTCACACAGAAATTACCGGGGCTACTTATCAAAATGATGAATGGGTTGTCAGCCTCACTGACGCATCAGCGAATAACAAAGAAGAAAAATTCGACTATATTATTTCTGGTCTAGGCGGCTTACACAGCCCAGCATATCCAAATGTTCCAGGACTTGAAGATTTCAAGGGAGCATCTTTCCATACAGCTAAATGGGACCATAATGTCGACTTGACCGGTAAGAACGTTGCCATTATCGGTAATGCCGCCAGCGCCGTTCAGGCTGTTCCAGAGATAGATGATAAAGTCGCCTCTCTCACCATTTTCCAGCGCACACCCAATTGGATGATGGATAGGGATAATAAAAAATATTCGGGAAGAGCCCTAAAGCTTATGCGATTAATCCCTATAATACCTTTATTAAAAAGATTAAGAATTTTCCTTTGGGCTGAGTTTGTTCTCCATCCTGCTTTCCGTGAAAACAGCTTTATGCAAAAGCTTGCACGCATGAGAGCTGAGGCTTTTCTGAGACGTGAAGTTAAAGACCCCGAACTTCTCAGCAAACTGATACCTGACTATTCCGTTGGATGTAAGCGGGTACTGTTTATTGATTCCTATCTTCAATCTTTACAAAAAGATCACGTGCAATTGGTGAACCTAGCAGTCAAGGCCGTCACAAAAAACGGTATTACTGATGCCGATGATAAGAGCCGTAGTTTTGATGTGATTATCTATGCCACAGGGTTCAACCCATTTAACATCCTCTCATCAATGGAAGTAAAAGGAATCGGCGGGACAACACTTTCAGAGAGCTGGCGGGAAAATATCCGATCTCATAAAACAGTTGCGGTTTCGGGTTTCCCAAACTTCTTCATGCTACTAGGCCCCAACAGCGCTTTAGGGCATAATTCGGTAATTTTAATGATTGAGGCGCAGGTAAGTTATATCGTCAAGTGCCTTAAGAAAATGCGTAAAAATGGTTGGACCTCATTAGACCCAAAACCGACAAGCCAAGAGAAATTCAATTCCTTCATTCAAGGACAGCTCAAAGGTACAGTGTGGCAGGGTAGTTGTTCAAGTTGGTATAAAGATAGCGATGGGCAGAATTTCACAATATGGCCCATGTCTGCAACTCGTTATATGTTAAACATGCGCAAGCCAGATTTTTCTGAATACAACATTAAGTAAATATTTAAGAAACGTAACCAAGCGCCATATCCGATACAAAAGGATTAGAACGCCTTTCCTCACCAAATGTTGAAGTAGGTCCGTGTCCCGGCACAAAAGTAACATCTTGTCCTAATGGCCATAGTTTTTGTGTAATTGACGTGATGAGTTGCTGATGGTCACCCTTTGGAAAATCTGTTCGTCCAATCGACCCTTGAAAAATCACATCTCCAACCATCGCAACATTATCATCAGGCTGATAGAAAATCACATGACCTGGCGTGTGCCCTGGACAATGAATAACATCAAATGTCACTCCGGCAGCTTCAACCTTGTCCCCATCCTCAAGCCACTGGTCAGGAACAAATGTCTCAACATTTTGGAATCCGTATGTCTCGGCGGCTTCGGGGAGACCCTCAATCCAAAATAAATCATCCTTATGAGGCCCAATGACTGGCAGGGACAATTCTCTTGCGAGCACAGAGACAGCCCCAACATGATCAAGATGGCCATGCGTGCATAATATCTTCTCCAGCGTGATGTCGTTCTCACTCAGAAAATTTCGAATGAGACTTAAATCGCCACCCGGATCCACAATGCCCCCACGATTGGTTTCGGGAGACCAGAAAACTGTACAATTCTGCTGAAGCGGGGTCACTGGAATAATTTGATAATGAAGTATATGGTTCATCAAACGAGTTTATAGAAACTTTCAAAAAAAGTTTTAGGATTAATTCGGCAAAACTCCCTCGATAGCTTTTGTAAGTTTTTTAGACTCGGGCCCTACCAAAGACGAAAATCCTTTGACCATCTCACCATCTGGTGTGATGAGGTATTTGTGAAAATTCCACATTGGGCCACCTGCAACATTATTAGCCCATTGGTAGAAAGGGTGTGCATTCTCGCCTTTTACGACAACTTTAGACGTCATTGGGAAATTCACATTAAAATTAACTTCACAGAACTCTTTAATTTCCTCTTTTGTGCCTGGCTCTTGGCGACCAAAATCATTGGAAGGTACGCCAATAACAACCAGCCCCTTATCTTTATAACTTTCCCACAAGGATTGAAGTCCGTCATATTGTCCTGTAAATCCACATTTGGAGGCAGTGTTAACTACTAGGAGAGCTTTTCCTTTATAGTTGGAAAATGGCATGGGGTCGCCGTCAATATTGCTGAATGAGTAATCGTGTGCAGATCCTTCTGCTTTGACTTGATTGGAAAACAAAGCCAAAAAGAAACCTAAAATAACTGAGCGCATATCATGACCTATTGTTTAATTTTGTTTCAATTTGCCTTGCCGCATTAATACCGCTCAACAAGGCACCATATGTATCAGGTAACATAATCCAATCTCCGGCAACAGCAATAGTTGATGTTGAATCTAATTGAGCTTCAGGGGATAAACCTGCCGGGTTTTTAAGACGACAATAACGCCAAGAATGAGCCGCCAGATAAGCGGGGTCACCCAAGCCGTCAACTGCTACACCATACTCTGAGAGTATGTTTTCAAGGTCTTTTAGAATAATCTCAGCTACCTCACCTTTTGGTTTATCAAGGTTTTTTAGACTCCATTCCGGCGAGCAAAAAACCACAAAAGCCAATTTTTCTGGTCTTTCAGGTTTTTTTGCCTGATTAACAATTTTAGCGATTTTCGATGTCGGATTATGGATTATTGACGGCGCATCACTCAAAAAGTCATAACCAACAAGAACAGAGAATTGAGGTGTATAAGTAACTTTTCTGGCGGCTTTCAATAAATCTGAGCCAATGGGTAATAGACCCTCAATCAAATCAGCTGTTTGCGGGCCTGGCGCTGTCAGAAGAACGGCATCAAAAGGCCCGCTAAACTCATCGGACATGGGTGTGTCTTTAGAGGATGTCTCTACCGTTTCAGCAAAAAAAACGTCATCCCTAAAATTTAGCTTTTCAACATGAATACCCTGCCTAATATCCAATCCACGACCCAGTTCCTCAGGAAAGCTTCGCATAGCAGGTATACTCACAATTGAGGCTTTAGCATTTTCAGATAAGTCTTCCGGCCAACCTTTTAGATAAGGCTCCGATAATATATTTTTAAGATCGCCAGGGATTTGAGACGGTTTGAAATAGGGTGTCCCGTGATCAAAACTGAAATCATCAATGCGGCGTGTAGCATAACGCCCACCGCATCTAAACCCTTTATCCAGAATGGTAACCTGATAACCCGACGCGTTTAGAAACTGCCCGGCAGACATGCCAGCCAGTCCCGAACCTATAATCAAAATTTCTGCTTTTTTTGCCAAGCCTCTTCTTCCCCCGATTCGTTTCATACTGTAAAATATGATTCGTTATCAACAACTGAAAGGAGGTGGTCCATTGTCTAGTGTAGGATATTTTTCAGGGTATAAAATCCCATCTGTCACAGGAGCCGTGGAGCAGCCTTCATGGCGGCCTTTAGTGAAATAATGAGAGGGATTTAATCTTGAATTCCATCACGGGGGGTTGCTTCTTTTAGCAGCCCCCTTTTTATTATCCCCCACTACATTTTCTAATGTGTTATTAAGGCAGTTTCTTTATGATGCAGCAATGTTATTTCTCGGCATTGATTTAGGCGCCAGCGCTTTCAAACTTATTGTCATCAACGCTAAAGGGTTACCGGTGGCGCATATAGCTGCGCCGATCGCAACTCTCAGCCCCGCAGAAGGCACTTTTGCTACCGCTGAACAAGACCCCAAACTATGGCTCATAATGCTTGAAACTTTGCTGGACAATCTTTTCAAAAATAGCGCTGTTAAACCTGAAGACATCACGGCACTCAGCATTACGGCGGGTACGCATATTGCAGTTTTATGTGACAATGATATGCAACCGCTCCGCAATGCAATTATGTGGAGCGACCAGCGTGCGGCAAGCATCATGCCTAAACTCATGGATGCTGAAGATAAAATTGTGGCGGAAAGTCTGCATGCGCCAAATCCGACATGGACACTTGCGCATCTGGCATGGCTCTTAGAAAACGACTCAGACACTATACGCGAAATACATAAAATTTTACCTGCCAAAGACTGGTTGCGCCATTGCCTGACCGGGCATATCGCCACGGATTTATCTGATGCTATCGGTCTGCAACTCGTTAATGCCCGAAAAGAAGAATGGAGTGCAACGCTTTGCGATTTGGCTGGGGTAAACGTCTCGCAGTTGCCGGAAATCGCCGGCAGTAAAGACTATGCAGGACAAATCTCTGAAAGTGCAGCCCAGAGATTTAAACTCTCCCCTAAAACAGCTGTTTATACAGGCGCTATAGATACCTCTACCGAACTACTCAGACCCTCTGATTACAAATCAGATGCTCCCGCTTATATCAAGCTTGCATCCGCCGGTGTTGTTTATATGTCTGTGCCGGATAAAACCTCTTTGCCGCCGCTATCTTGCTATCCGCATTATACAGTCTCAGATGGCTGGTATCTGGCGTCAGGCATGAATAGCTGTACGACTGCACTAGACTGGCTCCGCAAAGAAGTGCTGTCTGACATTTCCCTGCAGAAGTTTAATGAATGCGCCGCCAAAGCACCAGTGGGAGCAAAAGGGGTTGTATTCCAGCCTTACCTCATGGGTGAGCGCGCCCCGCATTGGAATCCCGACTTAACAGCCAGCCTTTCCGGTATGAGCCGTGAAACCGATAAATCAGATATCGCCCGTGCAGGTTTTGAAGGTATCGCATTTGCCATTCGGGATATTAAAGAAAATATGGAAATGTTAACGGGCAAAATAGCTGAGAATTTTAATCTGTTGGGAGGTGGGGCAAAGAGCCGTTTATGGAGTCAAATTATTGCCGATATTCTGCAAACCCCGATACACGTTCAGCCTAATTCTGATGCCGCTTATGGTGCCGGTCTACTTGCCTGTCACGCACATACAGGCCAGATGCCACCCGCAATATCTAACACCACAATAATGACCTTTGAACCCGATACATCCCTCGCGTTATTTTACGCCGAGAAACATGCAGAATTTAATCTGCTAAGACAAAAATTATCCTGATGTTTTGAAATTTTGGTATGTATAGTCAGATAATTGATGAGAGTTAAAATGATGCAAGATAGAGTTTCCATTACCCACCACGATCATGTCGCCCATGTCGAAATGATACGTGAAGACAAAATGAATGCCCTTGATAAAGGCATGATGGAAGGTCTGGTTGAAGCCGCTGAGACACTGAGCCAAGAAGAAGATATACGCGCTGTAGTATTATCAGGCAAAGGGCGAGCTTTTTGCGCTGGGCTGGATGTCTCCAACTTTGCAAGCATGATGAGTGGCGAAAAATCTAATGTTGAAAGCGTTCCGTTAACAGAGCGAACGCATGGCATCGCTAATTTGTTTCAAAAATGCAGTTTTGCTTGGCATGAGCTGGAAGTGCCTGTCATTGCAGCAGCACATAATACTTGCATAGGCGGTGGCCTTCAGATTTACCTTGGAAGTGACATTCGTTTTGCTGCGCCGAGTACAAAATTCTCTATCATGGAAATCAAATGGGGGCTGATACCTGATATGGGCGCAACCCCAATCATGTATCACCTCGCGAGACGCGATGTGATTAATGAACTGACCTATACAGGTCGGGTATTTGAAGCAGAAGAAGCCAAACAAATCGGCTTCGTCTCTCACATTGCTGACGACCCCGTAGCGACGGCTCTTGAAATGGCTCAGACCATTGCCAGTAAAAACCCTGATGCAATAAGAGCTTCCAAGAAGCTGTTGTCCAGTGCCCCCTATTTGTCAGAGGCTGAAGGACTGATGATGGAAGCGGGATTACAGCAAACCGTTATCGGCTCACCCAATCAGATTGAAGCTGTCATGGCTGAAATGGAAAAACGCCCAGCTAAATTCTCGGATACCAAAAAATAACTATTCAAAAAGAAGCGAAAACGGCTGTTCAATTATTGACTTAAAGGTCGCCACAAACTTTGCTGCCTCAGCACCGTTAATGACGCGATGATCACTACTTAATGTCACCCGCATAACTTTTTTAATTTCAGGGCCTGATGCACCGGGGAGATATTTCTCTTCGGCTCCACCAATTGCCAAAATCGCTGATTGAGGCGGATTAATAACAGCTGTGAAATCTCTAATACCAAACATCCCAAGATTGGAAACAGAGAATGTCCCGCCCTCATATTCTTCAGGCTTGAGACGCATCTCACTCGCGCGCGCGGCAAGCTCCTTCACTTCAGCAGCAATTTCTCTGACAGACTTTTCATGCGCTTTTTTTACAATCGGCGTGATTAACCCACCGCCAGGTAGAGCAACGGCAACAGAAATATCAGCATTGTGAAATCGCATCACATGATCATCTGCAAAGGCCACATTAACTTCCGGCACTTGGATTAATGCCTCTGCAGCCGCCTTGATGATAAAATCATTGAGGGTAAGTTTCTCTGAAATACCTTTGTCTTTAAGCGCGGCATTAATTCTGGCGCGAATTTTCTCTGCCTCATCAACATGGCAATCAATGGATACATAATAATGTGGAATCTCAGATTTAGCAGCTGTTAGACGTTTCGCAATAGACTGAAGCATTGGCGAAATAGGCTCCAAAGAAAACTCATCCTCTGAGAAGAATAATTTTGGATCAGGTAATTCAGTTGTCTTCTTTGTGACCTGTGTCTCTATTGGCGCTGTATTGAGATTTGCTGCAGGGTTGGCAAGCACGCGCTCAATATCACGTTTAATTACTCGACCCGCGGGTCCTGATCCGGAAATCAATGCCAAATCTAGATTATTCTCAAGCGCTAATCGGCGCGCCAATGGGCTCGCAAATACTCTTGAATTAGTAGGAGAAGGTAAAGTTGACATTTCCTTCACTCAACCTTGTCGATAACAAACAGTATTGATGGCCTGAATAACTTTGTCCGTGGACGGCAATGCTATTTTTTCAAGATTATCGGCATAAGGTAAAGGCACATCAAGCCCAGTCACACGTGTGATGGGCGCATCAAGATAGTCAAAAGCTTCAATTTGCACAGCCGCTGAGATTTCAGCCCCGATGCCAGCAACGGGCCAACCTTCTTCAACTGTAACCAGTCGATTGGTTTTTTGAACTGAAGCAATCACAGTTGCCGTATCAAGCGGGCGCAGACTACGTAAATCAATTACTTCACAATCTACACCTTCGGCAGACAGGCTTGCTGCCGCTTCCAAACAGGCGTCCAGACTTCGGCTGTGCGACACAAGGGTAACATCGCTACCTGCTCGTAGAATTTTCGAACGTCCGATTGGTAATATATAATCATCACTCACCGGCACATCAGATTTGACAGAATATAAAAGCTCATTCTCCAGCACCAGCACTGGATTTGGGTCACGAATGGCGGCTTTGAGTAATCCTTTGGCATCTGCGGCAGTATAGGGCGCAACGACTTTAAGACCGGGTATATGTGCATACCACGCAGAAAAGTCTTGGCTGTGTTGAGCGGCAACACGCCGAGCGGCGCCGTTTGGCCCCCTGAAAACGATTGGACAGGTCACCAGACCGCCGGACATATAATGGGTCTTAGCGGCAGAGTTGATAATCTGGTCAATTGCCTGCATCGCAAAGTTGAAAGTCATAAATTCGACGACTGGCTTTAGCCCTGCAAAAGCGGCACCAACACCCAATCCGGCAATACCATGCTCAACAATCGGTGTATCAATCACGCGTTTAGCGCCAAATTCATCAAGCAATCCCTGCGTTACTTTATAAGCACCTTCATATTCGGCGACTT
>NYTN01000097.1 GCA_002683515.1 Rhodobiaceae bacterium | reverse complement strand
CTTCAATATGCTGGAAGTTGAACGACAAGGCAGTTACTGGACAACAGGGGGTCTGGCGGCGGTTCATACACCAAGCCGTGACCGCAAGTCGGTTTTTAACGCTATGGAAAACCGTCAGGTTTATGCCACATCCGGCCCGCGAATTTTGCTCTGGTTTGATATGAAAACTAACAAAGAAACAATACGCATGGGCGGCACAACTAGCACTGATGTCAACCCGACATTCACCATCAAGGCAGTTGGTGATTTTGATCAACTCCCCGGATGCCCGAGTCATGTTGTCGATAATCTGGGCACGGAGCGTGTGCAGAAATTATGTGGCGGCGAATGTTACAATCCGTCCGATGAAAGATTACCAATCACCCGCATTGAGATTATTCGAATTAAGCCCCAAATATCACCTGATGAAAATGTTGGCGATTTGATTGAAGACCCTTGGCTTGTGCATCAATGTGATACATCTACAGAGGGTTGCCAATTCAGCTTCACTGATAAGGATTTTGTAAAAGACGGGCGCGATACGACCTATTACGCCCGCGCCATTCAAAGCCCAACACAGGTCATTAACGCCGATCCGTTACGTTGTGAATATGACGAAACCGGACAATGTGTAAAAGTTAACCTTTGTTACGGTGATTATCGCCAAGATCCTGAAGATCAGTGCGATGACCCATCCGAAGAACGTGCATGGTCTTCTCCAATTTATGTAAATATTAAGTAATGACTGATATGGAAAAAACGTCCTCAGAAAACCTGCCATATATGCCTGTTCTACTTGGTCTAATGGCACTTGCCGGTCTCATCGTCGCGGTTAGTACAGTGTTTGACACACCTCAGCCTGACTATGAAGGCACCGCCGTCGCTTTTGTTAACGAAGCGCCCATACCAGAAACAAGTTACCTCAGAGCCTTATCTATGCTTGAGCAAGATAAGCGCGGCCCAATTACAGATGCTGACAGAACCCGCATCCTAGATTTATTGATTGAAGAAGAATTACTCATTCAACGCGCCGATGAGATTAATCTTATTGGGATTGATAGTTCAGTCCGTAAATCCCTAACAAACGCCATGATACAATTTATCATATCTGAAAATGGCGATACCGAGATAACGGAAGACATTCTCAACTCGTATTTCTTAAATAACCTCGATTATTTTACCCCGAGCAAACAAATATGGGTGAAACGGATTTATGTAAGAGGCGCACGGGATGATGCTGAACAGCGACTGCAAGAAATTCGCACGGCCCTCCAGCAGGGGGAAAATTTCGATACTGTCGCGTCACGGCTTGGTGATGAAATTTTTCCTGAAGTTCCGGACAGCCTATTGCCGCCAGCAAAATTACAAGCCTATCTAGGGCCAGCTCTGACCCAAACCGTCATTTCTTTGAGTGAAGGGGCAATTACAAATGCTATTCGGGTCGGTAGTGGGTGGCATTTTTTATATCTTGTGCAACAGCGCAAAGGCGTTGTTCCGGAATTTGAAGACATCCGAGATCAAGTCGAAAATGACTATCTCAGAAAAGTTGAAGAAAAAGCGCTCCGCGATTATCTTGGTTGGCTGCGGGAGCGCGCCGATATTGATCAAACCGCCTCTCAACTTCAACCGGCCGATTTTTAGACTGGAAAGCTCATGCTCAAAAGTCTTGTGAAAGCTTGCGCTCAAAAACTGTTTGGCTTTGCATTCATGGTTGCTCTTGCACCAGCTCTATTGGCAAGCCATGAACTTATTCTAAGTGGTATTGGCTTAGACAGTGTTCACGCGCATGAAAAAAGTCAGTCATTCTCAAAATGGCGCAGCACCGAAAAAGGTATTACCGTTATTTTCACAGTAGCCGCGCGTCAGGTAACACTTTTACCGCCTACCAATCCTAATGCCCCATCGCTGGAACGTACATTAGGTCAACATTTAGATAACACGATAACATTATCAAAACCTGAAGCCCCTTGCATTTCTTCTGGCTTTACGCCCCGCAAAGCCCGCCCTGGCTTTATCAGTATGGAAAATTACTTCATGTGCCCTGCCGAAGAAGCTGAGGATAGCGATACAGTAACTATTGGCATTGAGAGCTTTATAGATTTCGCAGAAACCCATATTCATTTCGCACAATTCAGGAATGAAACCGGTCAATATCGTGGCTATCTATTTAATTATGACCGGAGGCAGGATATTTTGAGCCTTGAAGCTGATGGCAATATAGTCGCTGAGGATATCGGCCGCGTTAAAACCTTTTTCCGTTATAGTCAAATAGGTATCACTCATATTTTAAGCGGCATTGACCATCTGGTTTTTCTGCTCGGTCTTTTACTTTTGACCAACCGCTTACGTGACGTCGTGCTGGTGGTGACCGGCTTCACTATTGGCCACAGTCTGACACTGGGGCTGAGTGCAATGAAGATTGTCTCAACACAGTCTGCCATTGTTGAGGGGCTTATCGGCTTTACAATTTTAGTTGTTGCTGCCGAGGCTGTTATGGCGCGGCGCAATCTGATGTGGTTGGCAGGTGGTGTATTTGCGCTAATGCTGTTTTTCATAGGGCTTTATTCCATCATGCTGGAAGCCCCCATGCCAACTAATGGATGGGCCGGTTTGATGCTGTTTGCTGTGGCCTATGGATTTTATTCTCAAAACCTAAATATCGTGAGGCAAACTTTGCCTATTATGGTGGTGATTTTTGGTCTCGTTCACGGATTTGGATTTGCCGGTGTTCTCGTTGAGGCAGGCCTACCGAATGACCGACTGCTATCAGCGCTTATCGGATTTAATCTTGGGGTTGAAATCGGTCAACTTTTGATTGTCGCCATTATCTGGTTCGGTTTCTTCCGGTATATGCATTCACACTTTTCAGAGAAGCTGCGGGGTGCAATAACAGACTTTGCTGGCATCGCCATGTGCGGCGTCGGCATGTTCTGGTTTGCGTCAAGACTGCTGATTTAAGTGTTGATTTTACTTTAACTTTTGAGGGGCGATAAGTACACCATCAGCATCGGCATATAGCCATGCGCCAGGATAGATATTAACCCCATCAATACGAAGCGGGACATTAATACTGCCCACACCACGTTTAACGCTCTTTTTAGGATGTGTACCCAAAGCTTTAATCCCGACATTGGCTTCAGCTAGTTCAAGCGTATCTCTCACAAAACCGTTAATCACAATGCCAGCCCAACCATTTGCTCCAGCAAGCTCGCCCAGATTGCCACCAAGTAAGGCGCACCGGGCGGAGCCGTGACCATCAACGACAATCACCTGCCCCTCCCCCTTACTTTCCAGTAATTCTCTTAGCGCTCCATTATCCTCAAATGTATCGAGTGTCAAAATCGGCCCGCTGAAAGCTAAGCGCTTCCCAAAATCTCTGAACGCCAGCCCGAGATAAGCCAGTTCGTCAGAGTAAGCATCTGACAAGTCTGCTGTGCAAATTAATTCTCCGGGTGTTGTTTCAGAAGTTCCAGCCATTAGAACTGGTTCATGGTGTTATCTTCACCAGATGCCAGTAGGGCATTATCACCAGAGAAATATTCTTTATGGTCATCCCCGATATTTGAACCAGCAAGGTCTTGGTGCTTCACAGATGCTTGACCACGACGGATTTCTTGACGCTGAATATCACGAACATAAGCCAGCATGCCCAAGTCTCCGAAGTAACCTTCAGAAAGCATATCCGTTCCAAGAGCTGTTTCGTGATAAGTCGGCAGAGTAATCAGATGGTGGAAAATACCAGCTTCACGAGCGGCATCCGCTTGGAAAGATTGAATGAGCTGATCGGCTTCACCTGCCAGTTCGGAAGCATCAAATTCGACGCTCATCAAACCACGCGGAACCTCTATCGGATCTGGATAGGCTGATACGTCTTTACCCGCAGCTGACCACTCAGCATAAACTTGCTCGCGGAAGGACAACGTCCAGTTAAAGCTTGGAGAGTTATTATAAACCAGCTTGGCATTCGGAATAACCTCACGAACACGATTCACCATGCCGGCAATCTGGTCGAGATTAGGCTTTTCGGTTTCAATCCAAAGCAAATCTGCTCCATTTTGGAGACTGGTGACACAATCAAGCACAACCCTGTCTTCACCGGATCCGTCACGGAAGGCATAGAGGCCATTCGGCAAACGATGTGGTTTCACAAGGCCATCATTATGTTTAAAAACAATATCGCCTTCACCTAACGCAGCCGCGTCTGTTACCGGTTCAGTTTTCAAGAATGCATTATACTGGCTAGCCAAATCAGCCGGTTGTTGAGAGACAGGGATTTTTTGTGTTAGTCCGGCTCCGAGTGAATCAGTCCGCGCAACGATGATACCATCATCAACACCTAATTCTATAAAGGCATAGCGAACGGCATTAATCTTGGCGAGGAAATCCTCATGTGGCACCGTCACTTTACCATCTTGGTGACCACATTGTTTGGCATCAGAAACTTGATTTTCAATCTGAATACAGCACGCACCTGCTTCAATCATTTTTTTGGCAAGCAAATAAGTTGCTTCTTCATTACCAAAGCCAGCATCTATATCTGCAATAATCGGGACGATGTGGGTCTGGAAGTTATCAATCTTATTGAGAACAGCATCAACGTCACCACCGGCAGCTTTGACATCATCCAGCTCAACAAACAAATGTCTCAGCTCTCTGGCATCCGCTTGCTTCAAAAAGGTATAAATCTCTTCAATCAAATTGGATACGGCTGTTTTTTCATGCATGGACTGATCCGGAAGCGGACCAAAATCTGAACGTAGAGCCGCAACCATCCAGCCGGAGAGATAAACATAACTTCGATTAGTCGTTTGTTTGTGGCGCTTAATCGCCATCATCATTTGCTGGGCGGTAAAACCATGCCAGCAACCGAGAGACTGCGTGTATTTAGAGGTGTCGCCATCATAGTTTTCCATGTCAGCACGCATGATAGAAGCTGTATAACGCGCTATGTCCAGACCGGTTAGAAACCTGTTCTGAAGACGCATGCGGACAGCATATTCAGGGTTAATTCCGCCCCATGCCAAACCGTTAGATGTTTTGGCGGCTGTTACAGATTTAACCTGCTCAAGATAGTTTGACATGATTTGCCTCTCATATTGTTTGCGTCTGCCGATCGGGGGTTAGTTTTCCGGCTGACCTGAAATAAATGACAACTGGTAACGAAATATTTAATTACGTTGGAATTGCCGATATGTGGAGGAAGAAAATCCCCGATTAATTTCTCCATATATAAGTCCTCATTTCTATTTACATCATTTACATTAACACTCAAGTGATATGTTAAGCTATTGATAATAATAAGGTAAATTTATTTACAAGCTTTTTGTTGATTTTTGTAAATAATGTAAATATTGTAAACTTATGAGTGAAGTTAGAGGCACAAATCAGTATAGAAAACTGTTTGCCGGCATGCGCATTCGCAGGCTGCGTCGCGACCTAGGACTCACGCAAGCCGTTATGGCAGATTCACTAGGAATCTCAACAAGTTATCTAAATTTGATCGAACGCGACCAGCGCCCCGTTTCAGCACAAATTCTTATCAAAATGGTTGATGTTTTCGACATAGACCCTCGCGGCCTAGCAGGTGACGAAGAGGCCCGTGCTTACACCCAATTACGCGAGATTTTTGCTGACCCGATGTTCCATGACACACCCGTTGCAGATCAAGAAATACGCGATATTTCTGCCGCCAGCCCAAATGCAGTGGATGCGATAGCTCGTCTATTCCAAACCTATCGCGATGCCAGCACAACATCATCTATGCTGGCCGAGCGTCTGGCAGACAACACCCATGGCGAAACCACCAGCGCATTAATGTCATTTGAGGAAGTCCGGGACTTTATCAACCAGCGCTCTAATCACTTTCCTGAACTCGATGATTATGCCGAGGAACTCTTTATGAAAGCGGGTCTGGTTGATGACGATCCCTTTCTTGCGCTCAGACACTATCTCCAGAAAACTCACGGCGTATCAACACGCATTGGACCGGTTGATTTAATGGGAGACGATTTAAGGCGTTACGACCGTCACCGCCAGACCTTGTTTCTTTCGGAACTACTCAATCAATCCAGCAGAGCCTTTCAGATTGCTTATCAACTCGCCTATTTTGAACATAGCAAAGCGGTTGAGGAAATTATCAATGGTTCCAAACTGGAAAACCCGGAAGCTCAACGTCTCGCGCGACTAGCCTTAATAAATTATGCCGCCGCAGCTATTTTGATGCCGTATGGTATTTTTCTACAAACCGCGGAAGATAATGGATACGACATTACACTTCTCAGCCGACGCTTTGGCACCAGCTTCGAGCAAGTGTGCCATCGGCTGACAACCCTGCAACGCCCAGGTGCGAAAGGTGTGCCGTTTTTTCTTATACGTATTGACAATGCAGGAAACGTCTCTAAGCGTTTTGCCGCGGGCGGATTTCATTTTTCACGATTTGGCGGCACCTGCCCACGCTGGAATATTCACGACAGCTTCAGACAACCCGGTAAAGTCATGACTCAAATCATCTGTATGGAGGATAGTACTCGTTATTTCTCTGTCAGCCGCACAGTAAGCCGAAACCGCTCTGCCTTTGACAAGCAGGATAATCAATTTGCTATCGGGCTTGGTTGTGAGATTTCCCATGCCAGCAAGCTGGTTTATTCACATCAGTATAATCTTGAAGAAACCAAAATTGATATGCCCATTGGGGTGAATTGTCGACTCTGCGAAAGATTGGATTGTCACCAGCGGGCCACACCGCCTTTGATGCGAAGTTTACGGGTGGATGATAATATTCGTGGCTTATCACCTTTTGACTTTTAAAGTTGTGATTTTTAAGCTGGTGAATTCTGATTCAGATAACTTGCTCGTGCCTGAACAATCCTATAGGAAACGAGTTGGAGTTTAAGCCATGGCCAAAAAACAGAAAATATTCAAACCAAAAGCGCGTATTCCCCGAGGTTTACGAGATATGCAAGGATCTGAACTGGCTTTTCAGAAGTTGATGCTTGAAAAAATTTCAGGCGTTTATGAAAGCTATGGCTTTGATGCATTGGACACTTCTGCCTTTGAGTACGCTGATGCGTTGGGCAAATTTCTTCCGGATGATGACCGCCCTAATGAAGGTGTGTTTTCCTTTGAAGACGATGACGGACAATGGCTTAGCATGCGCTATGATCTGACGGCCCCTCTGGCGCGTTTTGTTGCCGAGCATTATGACCGGCTACCTAAACCTTTCCGCCGCTATCAATGGGGATCGGTTTTCAGAAATGAAAAACCTGGGCCTGGCAGGTTCAGACAATTTCTGCAAATAGATGCCGATACTGTTGGTGCAGGGGGCAGTCAAGCGGATGCAGAAATGTGCCTGATGGCAGCCGACTGCATGAAAACGCTCGGCTTATCTGACAATCAGTTTTCTGTAAACATTAATAACCGCAAAATACTTGATGCTATTCTAGCGCAGGTTGGTCTTGACGCGCAGGCTGAGGACTATGATATGCGCCGCCTAACCATTCTACGCGCCCTCGACAAACTCGACAGGCTTGGCATTGGCGGTGTCGCTGATTTACTCGGCGACGGGCGAAAGGATGAAAGCGGGGATTACACAAAAGGCGCGGGGCTAGAAAAAGCATCCATTTCAAAGCTGACGGATTTTGTGCAAACCGGAAGGGATACACGGGCGGACACCCTAAAAGCCCTCGCAGAAATTATCGGTTGCTCAGAAATCGGCACAGCCGGACTAGAAGAACTCACCCTTATGGACGCCTTAATGAAAGATAGCGACAGCATCCGTTTTAATCCGTCGGTTGTGCGTGGGCTCGGTTATTATACTGGTCCAGTTTTCGAAATTGAGCTGAATATCGAAACTGAAGACGAAAACGGCGAAATCGCTCGTTTTGGATCCGTCGGTGGGGGCGGGCGTTATGATGATCTTGTAAAACGCTTTAAAGGCATTGAAATCCCGGCAACAGGTATTTCAATAGGCGTCAGTCGCTTAGCTGCCGCGCTAACCCTACTTGGCAAAGCCGACACCAAGACCATGCAGGATTTGGTGGTCTTGCTGGTCATGGATAAAACCCGTTTGGCGGAAACCTCTGAGCTGGTTAAAACACTCAGGAATTCAGGCATACGCGCTGAAATGTATATGGGTGAAAGTGGGATGAAAGCACAAATGCGTTACGCCGATAACCGCAATGCCCGCCTTGTGGTCATAGAGGGTGAGGATGAGCTAGCCGCCGGTATTGTAACCCTTAAAGACCTTCAATTGGGGCAACAAAATGCCCAAAATATTAAAGATAATGAAGAGTGGCGCGCCTCTGAACATGCACAAACACAAGTTTCTCGCAAGGACTTGGCCCAGAAAATCAAAGAAATACTGTCCTAGCTTTTTCTTTTATTGACATAATATCGTACCAATATTCATAATTTATGAATATTCTCATGTAATTATGTAAATAATTTAGATAATTTATATTTATGAAGTTCATTTTTTGTGTAATTATCTGATAATTCATTTTTCTTGATTTAATAATGAACTTCTGACATAAAAACACCATGACCCGATTAACCACAGCAACTGACGTGATTGATGCCCTGGGAGGGACGCAGGTCGTCGCGCGCCTGCTCAATGTCGGCGCATCTGCTGTATCGAATTATCGCCGCCTAGGTTTCCCTGCCCGCGCATATTACAAGCTATCTCAGGCTTGCGGTCAAAAAGGGCTTGATGTTGCTGAGGCTGTTTTTGGGGGTCTTCAATCTCTTGAAACCACGCAACCAATGAGAGCCCCATTTCATAAGTTAAGAACCGGAGTTCAGGCCGGAGTTCATAAAAGCAGTACCAAAGAAATCGGAGCTATGGGCTTTTTGGCAAACCTTATTGAAGATGGTTATGAACCCGTCACACCTTCCATACTCCAGCCTTCCTCACCATTTGT
>NYTN01000096.1 GCA_002683515.1 Rhodobiaceae bacterium | reverse complement strand
TCAGCGCCTTATTGGTCGCTCTCTTCGCGCCGTTACAGATCTCGCCGCGCTGGGCGAAAATCAAATCAGTCTCGATTGTGATGTTCTCCAGGCAGATGGCGGCACCCGCACAGCCTCAATCACTGGTGCTTTTGTTGCGCTTTCACAGGCAGTTGACTGGATGAAAACCAAACAGATTGTTGATGCTAACGCGGTTGTCATTCGCGATCATGTCGCGGCAATATCGTGTGGAATTTATGAAGATGAGCCGGTGCTTGATCTGGATTACGCCGAAGATAGCAACGCAATTGCAGATGCGAATTTTGTGATGACAGGCAGCGGCTCACTTGTTGAGGTTCAGGCCACAGCTGAGGAAAGGCCTTTTAGTCAGCAGGATTTTTCTGCTCTAATGACTCTTGCCGAGGCGGGTATTCGTGATCTGGTCGTGTTGCAAAAGCAATCTCTCGGTTAAAATATCTCTTAGTTAAAATGTCTGGGGCGTTACATGTCTGAAAATCGAAAAGTCTTATCAGGAAAACTTATTGTCGCCAGCCATAATGCCGGGAAGGTAACTGAAATTAACGATTTGGTCCGCGCATTCGGTATCGAAACAATCAGCGCGGCTGACTTGGATTTACCTGAGCCGGAGGAAACCGGCGACACTTTCATTGCAAATGCAGAGCTAAAAGCTCTTGCCGCCGCTCAAACGGCTGGGTTGCCAGCAATTGCTGATGATAGTGGGCTGGCGGTTGACGCGCTGGGCGGCGCACCAGGCATCCATTCTGCCAGATGGGCGGAGGGGGATGTTGAAAAGGGAGAAACAGTTGGGCGTGATTTTGAACGCGCTATGAGAAAGGTCGAGGAGGCGTTAACACGTATTCCGGATGCTCCCAGAACGGCACATTTTGCCTGCGCACTGACCCTTGCATGGCCGGATGGTCATTGCGAAAGCTTTGAAGGCAAGGTCTTTGGCGAACTGGTTTGGCCTCCGCGAGGTGATATGGGTTTTGGTTATGACCCGGTGTTCCAGCCCTATGGTTTGGCAAAAACTTTTGGTGAAATACCGCCGGATGTAAAACATGCTATGTCACATCGGGCGGAAGCATTTCAGAAACTTGTTACAGCATGTCTGGAAGATTAGGCGCGTCGGCAGCAAAGGCATCCGGAAAGGCGGAGCCAGAGGCTCTCGGCATTTATGTTCACTGGCCGTTTTGTCTGTCAATTTGCCCCTATTGTGATTTCAATGTTCATGTATTCAAAAATGTTGATCAGGATAGTTGGCTCAAGGCCTATAGCGCAGAAATTCAACATCTTAGTAATTTGACGGATTACAAGCGCCCTGTGACAAGCGTCTTTTTCGGGGGCGGCACCCCGTCTCTGGTGCGCCCGGATATTCTCGAGGGTGTTTTAAATGAAATCAATTCTGCTTGGGTGTTGTCGCCAAATGCTGAAATTACACTTGAGGCTAACCCCGTTGGACTTGATAGGCCATTGTTGGAAGACCTAAAGAGGGCGGGCATTACGCGCTTTTCTATGGGCGTGCAATCGCTGGATGATGCCGCGCTTTCATTTCTTGGCCGAACTCATGATTCGGCTGATGCAATTGCGGCTTTTGCTTTGGCGCGTGATGTTTTTGATTATGCATCCTTGGATATGATTTATGCCCGTCCTGACCAGACCGTTGACGCTTGGAAAGATGAGCTGGCGACTGCCTTAGCTTTGGCGCCGAATCATTTGTCGGCTTATCAGTTGACGATTGAGCGGGGCACTAATTTTGGCAAGCTCTATCATGCGGGGCGACTATCCTTGCCAGAAGAAGATGTACAAATTGGGCTTTACGATGTGACGCAATCACTCTGCCACGATGCGGGATTAATGGCTTACGAAGTTTCCAATCACGCGCGACTTGGCCATGAGTCTCGTCATAATATACAGTGCTGGCAGGGTGCGCCCTATATTGGAATTGGCCCAGGCGCCCATGGGCGTGTCGATATTGAGGGCCATCGTCACGCTTCCATCGGCATCAAACATCCGGCGGCTTGGCTCGCATCCACATCGGATATGTCGGTTGGTCACGGTCTTGCCTCTCTTGAGCGGTTGTCAAAAGAGGAAGTTTTTGAAGAGCGCCTGATGTTCGGTTTGCGCCTAGTCGAAGGCGTGTCTCTTTCGGGCATTTCCAAAAATGCCGAAGTACCGGATGGCGCATTAGATATGGCTAAAATAAATTTTCTTGTATCTGCCGATTTATTGGAGGACCGGCGGGACAGGCTCGTCGTCACTCGGAGCGGGCGCCTCGTTCTCGACAGGCTGGTCGCTGAGTTGTTGATCGCCTGAGTCCAGAAACAAAACCCCGTCCTCCGTCTTAATTTCAGATGGCGTGTCACTTTTATCTGTTAGGAAAAGAGCGTTGAAATTTAATTTGGCGCGATCAATTTGGACAAAACTGTCTGGCGCCTGCGTTACGACTTTGTTTTTCCGTCGCCTCACTTCGAGTACAGCAAGGCCGCGTTCATTCAACCCATCTTCATTAAGGCGGAATATACCGTCAATGCCCAAAAACCCGTCGGCATTTGTCATGGCACTTTTGTCAAAGGGGTTGTCAGGGTTAATAGCTGAAAGCGCGGCGGTCAAGCTAACAGCATCATAGGCTAGACTTGCTATTCGGCGAGGCTTCTGTCCGTAGACTTTTTTATAGCGCTCTGAAAATGCTTTCCATCCCCCTGGGTCCGGCGCTGCATACCAGCCCCCGACAAGCGGTGGTTCTTGACCGAGTTGTGGGTCATCCCACAGGCCGGTTCCCAAGAATTTCACCTCACGCGGATCGACGTCAAAATAAGGCAGTAAAGGCGCTAGACTTCTCAGCTTTACGCCACCCTCAGGCAAAATAACCGCATCAAAGGGTAATTCTCCAAAAGTTTCACTGCGTTCAAGCTCATTTATTTGGGCAAAAAGCTCAGGGGCTATTTCTTCAAGTGCCTTTTCAAACCCTTCTTTTTCGACATCAGGTAGCAAGAGGCGCGCTTCTTCCATCAATCTTGCCATTTCTTCTTCTTTAGCGACCTTCCGGTCGTCATATTGAGCAAGCTTTTGCACCGGATCGAACATAGATTGGGCTTCTTCTTGATAATATTCTACTTGCACTAGCTCTCCGCCATAGCGCGTGACAGTCGGTTCGAGCGCCGCCGCAATTCTTTGGCCATAAGGGGTTTCAGGAATAAGTGCTGCGAAGCGGTCTTTACCCCCTAGCCTCGCCGTTTCGATAATCCGCTCGAGATTTTGCTCGGGTAAAAAACCTATAAGCCAGACGCCTTGATTGGCGACAGAACGGTCATTGGAAAACGCAATAAGAGGTATATTTGCAGATGTGGTGATGGGGGTCACAGCACGGACTGAGTCCGCAAAAACGGGTCCGACGATAATGTGAGCGCCTTCATTAAGTGCCGCGCGTGCGGCACTCACCGCACCTTTTTTTGTTCCGTTTGTTGGTTTAACAATAAGGGTAATCTCGGGACGGTTAATATCAAAAACCGCCAATTGTGCCGCGTTAAAAAGATGGGTTGCGACCTCGTTTACGGCTTCATTGCTGGACTCGAAGGGTAGCAAAAGCCCGACGCGTATTCGCCCATCATTCATATTCTGAGGCCGCTTCTCCTCCGACAGAGCATCGGAACGGCTTTCAAACGCTGTTGGTTGATTCCTAGTTTCAGGTAAGGCGCGCAAAAAAGCCTTGGTGTTTTCAACAATACGATAATCCAAGGATCGCGGAGATGCTTTTTTCCTCGGAAGTTCATAAATGGTCCCTTGTGTTGCGGAGCCAAGTGAATTTGACCCACTCCTATCCGTTTCGGTGGCACAACCTACAATTAAGCCTGTCAGCACCAGCGTCATAGATATGTTCTTTTTCATATCGGCATATCTCTTCAACAACAATGTATTCAAGTTAACATCTATAAATTTCAATTATGTCCTGAGTATGGCTTTAACATATTCCTAAATTAGGTGAAATACCGATACTTCAAACGCCGGAGGCCCTCCCGGGGGGATAGGCACTTGCCATTTTGAACGAATAAGGCAAAGTCGTATTATGACGGAACACCCTGTCTCAAAGCCGATTAAAAGCAATAAACGTGCGCGCATGTCTGGACGAAAAGTTCATAATTTTAATGGCGTCCTTAAGAGCGGCCTTTATGTCGTTGCCACACCCATAGGCAATTCAAAAGATATTACTTTGCGCGCACTCGATGTTCTAACGCAGGCAGATAAAGTCTATTGTGAAGATACGCGCATCACCAAAAAACTTTTCTCTCTGCATGGTATTCAACGTAAGCTTGGTAGTTACCATGAACACTCATCTGACTATTTGCGGGCCGAAATTTTGCGCCAGCTTGAGGACGGTCTGTCAGTGGCGCTGATCAGCGATGCCGGAACACCCCTGATTTCAGACCCAGGTTATCGTCTTGTTAAAGATGTGCGTGATGCGGGGCATGAAATTTTTTCAGTGCCTGGTGCGTCAAGCCCGATTGCGGCTTTAAGCATTGCCGGCTTTCCGAGCGACAGATTTTTATTTGCTGGGTTTTTGCCGTCTAAATCTGCGGCACGGCAAACAACTCTGAGTGAGTTGGTCGACATTCCTGTCACGCTAGTCTTGTTTGAAAGCCCAAAAAGGCTGACGGGGCTGTTAAAAGACATTGATGGTTTAATGCCTGATCGCGAGGTGGCAGTGTGCCGAGAAATGACTAAGGCTTTTGAGGAGGTTCTTGTCGGCGCGCCAGCAGAACTAATTGAGACGATTGATGCCAATTCCTCTGCGCGCGGGGAAATTGTGGTGCTTATTAACCCGCCCGCCGCACGCGAAAAAATGTCCGAGTCAGAGGTACGGGAAAGCCTGGAGGTTGCCATGAAAAGCCAGCCCCTGAAAACTGCAGCGGCAAAAGTTGCCGCGCTTTCCGGCTGGTCTAAGCGAGATGTTTATCAATTGGCGTTAACATTTTCTGATGAAGAAAATGAATGATTTTGACAGGCAAGAAAAAATAATAAAAAAATTCAGGAATATAGGCGCGGCATACGCGCGGAGATAATTGCCGGGCTTTATTTGGCGCTGAGAGGTTGGAGTGTTTTGGCTTGGCGTTGGGAGTGTTCGTTGGGTGAAATTGATTTGGTTGCCAAAAAGGGAAAAGTCATCACATTATAGATGTAAAGACGCGCCAAAACGAACATTCTGCATTGAATTCGATCACAGCGCATCAATGGAGACGGATTTCAAATATTGTTGATAAATTTATGTCGCAGCAAAAGCAATATGCTGATTGCTCGTGGGGGTTTGATGCGATTATTATTGTTCCGAAACAGTGGCCAAAGCGTTTTATATATATTTGGACGAAGAAGTGCATGAATTTTAAGAAAAGTAAAAAAATAAAAATAAGACTGCACCGGCATAAGCGGCATTCCATGGTTTTTTTGGCGGCCTTATTACTCTTCCTTATATCATACGGGTGCACCGTGCCGGGGACAATTGTCGGTGGCGTGTCGACAGTCGGTTCGGCGGCTTTGAGTGCGCCCGGCTTTGAAAAGCGGGTAAACGATGCCGGCTTGATGGTCGCGGTGAACCGCGCACTTTTGCAGAAAGATGATACGCTGTTGCTAAAAATAAAAATTGATGCGCTGGCGGGGCGCGTGATGTTAACAGGTACGGTGCAGGATGAGATTGCCCGCACAACCCTGCGGAAGATTGTTGGTGACACCGCGGGCATTCGACAAATTTTTGACTATGTAAAAGTCAGCGAGCCCCGAAGTTTTTCAAAAGTTGCGCGTGACGGCTTAATCAGCGCTCGCCTTCGCACCTCTATGATGACTGACCAGGCAATCTCAGCAGTGAATTTCATCATCAGAACCCATAGAGGTGTGGTATATATCCTAGGCATTGCCCCGACGGAAGAAGAGGCGATGCGTGTCGTTAATCATGCTCGAACAATATCGGGCGTGGTTGCGGTTAGGCTTGAGTTTGAGACAGTGGATGAAATGATGTTGGCTTTTGCCGTCGCAGAAGAGCTTAGCAATGTTTCCACTGAAGAAGAGGCGCTTCGCCAGAGATAATTCGGATAAGTTAAATGGTTTTAAAAGTCGCAATTCAAATGGATCCCATAGAGTCGATAGATGTCGGGGGGGACAGCACTTTTGCCCTTGGCTTAGAGGCGCAAAAGCGTGGCTTTTTGCTTTATTACTATTTGCCGCAGGCTATGAGCCTCAGAGATGGTGAGGTCACGGCGCGCCTACATTCTTTGGCGCTCAAAGACAAAAGCGCAGATTATTTTTCTGCGGGGCCGCAAGAGTTACACGATCTGAAGGATATGGATGTTGTTTTAATGCGTCAGGATCCCCCTTTTGACATGGCTTATATTTCTGCGACCCATATGCTGGAACAAATCTGCGACGAGACGTTGGTGGTCAATAATCCTGTCGCCGTGCGCAACGGACCAGAGAAAATTCTTCCGGTTTTGTTTCCGACACTTCAGCCGCCAACATTATTAACGCGTGATCTGAAGGCTCTGGAAGACTTTAGAAAAGAATTTGGTGATATCATTCTTAAGCCAGTTTACGGCAATGGCGGCGCTGGAGTTTTTAGGGTCACTCATCAAGATGAAAATTTTTCTGCTTTAGTGGAAATGTTTATGGTCTCAAGCCGAGAGCCGATTGTTGCGCAGCAATATTTGCCTGATGTAAGGCAGGGCGATAAACGGGTCATCCTAGTTGAGGGTGAGGCGGTGGCCTCGTTGAATCGCATTCCCCAACCTGGTGAGGCGCGCGCGAATGTTCATGCAGGTGGCCGCCCAGCGGCCTCTGAATTATCTAAAAGAGATATTGAAATCGCCAATACCATCGGTAGTTATTTGAGGGATAATGGAATTATTTTTGCAGGCATTGATGTGATTGGCGATTATCTCACTGAGATTAATGTAACATCTCCGACCTGCATCCGCGAAATCGCAGACTTCGGAGGCCCGGATGTTGCCAAGCTGATTTGGGATGCAATTGAAGTCAGGCTTAGGCGTTGACGTTTCAAATAGCCCTATCGAAAGGATCCGGGGCGTATTTTTTGTAGTTTTCCTGTTTTTCAAGTGCATCAACGGCGATTATTCTGGTGCCACCACTTTTTGTGTCATGCAATTCTGCATGAGGATAGCCACTGAAATTATTAATACGGACGACTGTCCATAAATTTTGAAAATTTGAGATTTCAAAATCTTTAGACAACCCCATCATGGATAGGATTTTTCTTTTATTATGGAAGTATTCGACAAAAACATCACCGATGTTTACTTCTATGCGTTTCTGGTTAAACATAACATAAGCTCAACTTTGCAACAAAAACATGCTAAAACTTATAACATAATTTTGAGCTAATAAATAAAAAACGCCTGCCTTATCGGTTATATTTTTGTTCTTTTTCTGAGTGTACCTTTCTTGTTTTTGGGCAAATCGATCTGGCCAAAACAAAAATGAATATTCAAAAATCATATGCCGCTATTGCTGCCATATTGAGCAATTCGGAAGAAGTACACCCGATGCGAACAATTTGGACAGATTTAGACATCCCAATAAGCATTGGCCCAATCACAGTTGCCCCACCAAGTTCACCCAACATTTTTGTTGAAATGGAAGCGGAGTGGATTGCCGGCATGACCAACACATTGGCGTTATCTTTGAGGCGGGAGAAAGGATACATGCTGCGCACATCTTTGTTAAGCGCCACATCGGCTGCCATTTCTCCATCAAATTCGAAATCAACGCAACGATGTTCTAAAATTTTGATGGCATCGCGCACATATCTTGACCTGTCGCCCTCGGGGTGACCGAAGGTAGAATAAGCGAGTAAGGCGACCCTAGGTTCATAGCCGAGGGCGCGCGCCGTTTGAGCCGTTTGTTCTGTAATATCCGCCAGTTCTTCGCCATTTGGCATGTCATGTACATTGGTATCAGCCACCAGCACAGTCCGCCCCCGCGCCAAGATCATTGAAACCCCGATAACCCGTTTGCCGGGCATTGGGTCAATAACTTTGGTGACTTGTTCAAGCACGATTGAATAATTGCGGGTTACGCCCGTAATCATCGCATCAGCGTCGCCCAGCGCCAGCATGCAGGCGCCGAAAATATTCCGGTCATTACTAACCATGCGCATCACATCTCTTTCGAGGAAGCCGTTGCGCTGTAGCCGCTCATAGAGATAGGCAGCATAGTCATCAAGCCTTTCGGCATTGCTAGTGTTGGCGATTTTCAAATCATCTCTGTCGCCGAGACCGATTGACCTCATATTCTCAAGAACAATTTCGTCTCGCCCAATAAGAATTGGTTCGCCCAGACCCGCATCTTTATAGGAAATCGCTGCGCGGATAACCTGCTCTTGCTCGCCTTCGGCGAATATCATTCGCTTGGGCTTCTGGCGAACTTTGTTGAAAATTACTTGCAAAGAACCTGCCGCCGGGTCAAGGCGCGCGGATAGGCGGTCTCGATATGCATCCATGTCCACAATTGGTTTTCTGGCGACGCCGGTTTCCATCGCGGCTTTTGCAACTGCTGGAGGGATATCTTTAATTAAGCGCGGATCAAATGGGACGGGGATAATGTAATTCGGCCCAAAGCGCAGGCGTTCGTCATTATAGGCTGCAGCAACCTCATCGGGCACATCTTCTCGCGCCAATGCGGCTAGAGCCTCAGCACAAGCGATTTTCATTTCCTCGTTAATTGTTGTGGCTTGCACATCTAACGCGCCACGGAAAATATAAGGAAATCCAAGCACATTATTAACTTGGTTTGGATAATCCGAGCGACCGGTGGCAACAATCGCATCAGGGCGAATTTCATGCGCTTCTTCAGGTGTAATTTCTGGATCGGGGTTTGCCATGGCAAAAATAATTGGGTCTTTCCCCATTGATTTCAGCATCTCGCCCGTCAGTGCGCCCTTTACTGAAAGTCCGATGAAGATATCCGCACCATCCAAAGCTTCAGGGAGTGTTCTAGCATCTGTTTTGACGGCGTGAGCTGACTTCCATTGGTTCATGCCCTCTTCGCGTCCGGCAAAGATGACACCTTTCGTGTCGCATAAAATCGCATTATCTGAAGGCAAGCCCATCGCCTTTAACAGCTCTAAACAGGCGATACCCGCCGCGCCGGCGCCATTCATCACAACTTTAGTTTCTTTGATGTTTCTTCCTGTAAGATGAAGGGCATTGATTAGGCCAGCAACGCAAATAATAGCTGTGCCGTGCTGATCATCATGGAAGACGGGAATATCCATTTCTTCGCGCAGCTTTTGTTCAATGATGAAGCAATCAGGGGCTCTTATATCCTCAAGGTTAATGCCACCAAAGCTAGGCCCCATATAGCGCACTGCGTTGATAAATTGATCGGGGTCTTCGGTGTCAATCTCAAGGTC
>NYTN01000095.1 GCA_002683515.1 Rhodobiaceae bacterium | reverse complement strand
TTGCTCGAATAAGCCTCACTGATGGTGAATGGTGTTTCATCAAGTTCAAGTATCAACTCATTAATAAGTGAAATAAGCATTTGACGCGTGATGCCGTCCAGGATGTCATTTGTAAGCGGCCGAGTTCTTAATTTTCCATCCTCATCAACAATCCATGCAGTAGTTGACGCGCCTTCGGTAACGAACCCCTGCCCGTCAATCATCCAAGCTTCCTGTGCACCGGCTTCAACAGCGGCTTGCTTTGCCATAACGTTGGGTAAAAGAGAGATGGATTTAATATCGCATCGTTTCCATCTCTGATCTTCTGTACTGATGACTTTTATTCCAGCTTCGGCAATATGGCGACGATGAGCTTCATTTATGGGTCTGACAGTCACGCTCAAAACTGGCCGCGTAATTACAGGATATGCATGATTACGAGCTGCCCTGCCCCGTGTTATCTGCATGTAAACCAGACCATCTCGAATATTGTTAGCGCGGATAGTTTCCTTTAAAATAACCAATAATGCTGCAGTAGAGACTGGAGAGGTAAGGTTGATTTTATCAAGCGACAAATTAAGACGCTTTAAATGCGCTTCTACATCAAGCATTTCTCCATCAATAAGCGCAAATACCTCATAAATTCCATCAGCATATTGATAACCACGATCCTCAATATGCACACCTGCCTGATCAAAGGGTAGGTAAGCGCCATCAACATAAGCAATACGGGTCATAAAATTCTTCTTTAATTTCTACTTTTAAATACAGATTTAATTTCCTCGAATTAAAAGCTTGGGCAATAAAATAACAAGAACAACGAGAAACTCTAATCTTCCTAATATCATGATGAATGACATTAAAATATGGCTAATTGGAGGCATATTAACCAGTAAATCAAATTGACCCGTCATATAAATAACGCCACCTGCATTATTTAAAAGTGCAAGCGCTAACAACCAAGCAGTTTCAAAATCATTGGTGAGAAAAGATATAATTAAAAAACTGATAACAAAATCGATAAAATACATCAGGAAAAGCCCCCAAACTGAGGACATGGTTTCTTTACTGACAAACTTCCCACCATAATGCATGGACTCGACTGAATTCGGATATGGCAAATTTACAACCTCATATTTGACGCGCTTTATCAAAAGATAGAACCGCAAAACCTTCAAACCACCAGCCGTTGAAAGAGTCATGCCGCCAATTAACACAGGCAAGAAAAAAATGGCGGCTGGCAAATAGTTTGTGAGGACAACTGGATCAGAAATAACAAATGCAGTCGTTGAAATCATATTAATCGACATCGTTATTGGAACGAGGAAACTATAATTTGGAAAAATCAAAGCCATGACAAGACTTAAGAAAATAACGCTCAGAACAAAGTCTTGAATTTCTTTATCCTCTTTAAAAGTCTCGGCATTAAGAGATTGTGCCGCAATTAGAAGCGGATAACTGAGGCTACCTGAAAACATTAAGAAGCTTAAGACTGAGAGAGCCTTAGAGCTAAGATAGCTATCCAGTGGAGCAAGGGATAAAGAAAACCCAGTTGTTGATACAGCATTAAAAGTCAGGGAAATCATATCAGCTAAATTCGCTCCAGTCAGACCAAGCAAAATAATGCCAATTCCTGTAAGGAAAAGATAAGGCTTAACAACATATCGAAATGATCGCCGCAATCGATGCGGTAAAGACTCGTTGGCATTTTGTCGGATATTTAAGGGCTTTAGATTAATTCCAAATAATCCATTTGGCGCCATAAGCGCAACTCCAAGCGAGAGAATAAGGACACCGCCTAGCCAGCCAAGCGTAGATCGCCATATTAAAAGAGACTGATTTATTATTTCAGGGTCTTTAAATATTGTTGCCCCTGTGGTTGTCAGGCCAGAAACTGCTTCAAAATAAGCACCAAAAAAACTAATAGTTTGTTCGATATCAGTACTTAGTGAAAAGAATGGAAGGGCAGCTAATAAGGGAAGGAATAAATAGAGAAATACAGCCGTAAGAAAAAGTTCATTTTTTTGAACAGGCCTAACTTCTTTGCTTTTGCCAACCAGAACAAAAGCAACGGAGATAAAACTTGAAATCATGAGGCTAATTAAAAAGCGGCCGAAAGAAATATAATCAGCCTGAAATATTGCCCAACTCAGCGGGATAAGCATAGTTGTGGAAAGCAGAACGCCACCCCACCCCAAGCAAAATATAATTGTTCCCCAAGACATAATTCTTAGAAATATTCTAACCCGACGCTAAAAAAATTTTCAGCATCATTTACAGCATCCGTTAAAACAAAAAGTACAATTCTGTCACCGACTTTAAACTCAAAATTACCCCTCGGCATCATCACCTCACCATTACGATAAATTGCACCAATACGCATTGTGTCCGGCAAATTTAATTGACGCAATTTCTGGCCGACAAAAGCAGATGTCTCTAATACTTCAGCTTCGATAATTTCCGCTTCTCCATCTTCTATTGTGTGGACGGAAAGCACATGCCCTTTACGTATATGCTGAAGAACAGATGAGACAGTTATCGCGCGCGGGTTTATCGAAATATCCAAACCGATAGACTGCCCAAGAGGTAAAAAAGATGTGTTGTTAATGAGGCATAATGCACGCTCACACCCCTCATTAAGCGCCAGCATAGTAGTCAGCAAATTAACTTGATCATCATTAGTAAGCGCCAAAAGTATTTCGGCATCTCTCACACCAGCTTCAGCGAGAATGTCAGGTTCTAAACCACTACCAAGAAGTACAGTGCTTTCACTTAGCGTCTCGGCGATGTTTCGACCACGTATTTCACTATTTTCAATTAGACGAACTGAGTTTCGTACGCCATTCTCTTCAAGTTGGAGGGCAACATGGTGTCCAATATTGCCTCCACCGACGATAATAAGATTTCTCGCCTCTTGTTCTTCATGACCGAAAATCGTCATCGTCCGATCACAATCTTCTGAGGCAGTTACCAAAAATGCACTATCTCCGGCCATCATTAAATCATCACTTTTAGGGACAAATAATTTACCGTCGCGTTTGACTGCTATCACAGTCGCCTGCAAGTCTGGAAATAGGTCGGTGAGCTGTTTTAATGGGGTTTCGAGAACAGGACAATTTTCATCAAGATTAATGGCAAGAAACTGAATATTCTTTTCACCAAAACTTGCGGTGTCATAAGCTCCAGGAATTTCAAGTCGCCGCATTACCTGATCTGCAACCGCACGTTCTGGTGAAATAATCACATCAACTGGAAGTTCATCGCGGCTAAATAAATCTTTCCATTCTTTTTCGAGATATTTCTGGTCGCGAATACGGGCAATACGCTTTGGAACAGAAAAAAGAGACAAGGCAACCTGACATGCTACCATATTCACCTCATCAGAGGCGGTTACGGCAATAAGGATATCTGCTCCCTCTGCGCCCGCATCTTCGAGCACTTGAGGGTGGGAGCCGTGACCAACAAGCGCACGCACATCCAGAGTATTGTTTATTCGCTGGATTAGCTCCGAGGATCTATCAACAACCGTGACGTGGTTTCCTTCTGCAGCCAGATGCCGGGCAATGCCAAAACCCACCTGCCCGGCACCACATATAATTACGCGCATTTTCGATCCTCTGATTGACCGTTAGGCCGGTTTAAAGTGTTTGGTAGGATTCAGTCCAAGTGTTTTTAGCTTACGATGGAGAGCTGAACGTTCCATTCCAACAAATTCAGCGGTTTTAGAAATGTTTCCACCAAATCTATCTATCTGAGCCAAAAGATATTGTTTTTCAAATATCTCTCGTGCCTCACGAAGTTGTAGCGTCATAATATGTGTACTGTCACTTTCTTCAATGTTGAGCTTAGTGGCCGATAAAATATCCGCCGGCAACATATCTGCTGTAATTGTATCATGCTCACTATCAGCTGCAGAAATGAGCATATTCTCAACACAATTTCTAAGTTGACGAACATTACCGGGCCAAGCATGGGATTGCATGACCGCGAGTGCGTCTGGAGCAATTTTACGAGGAGAAAAGCCAGAGCTATTGACGAGATAATCGACAAAATTGTCAACTAGCATACCAATATCCTCTCGCCGTTGCGCCAAAGAAGGCACTTCAATCGGTACCACATTTAATCGGTGGTAAAGATCTTCTCTGAACAATCCTTTGGCAATGTGATTTGTCAAATCCCTAGAACTTGACGACATCACTCTAATATCAACAGATACATTCGGACCGCCTCCAATACGTACAAATTTCTGCTCTGTTAAGACGCGTAAGATTTTGCCTTGGGTATCAAGCGGCATCTCACCAACTTCATCAATATAAAGAGAACCACCATGCGCTTGCTCAAGCAAACCAGGCATTACATCGCCGTCTTCTATCCGCCCAAACAGAACATCTTCCATGTTTTCAGGTTCAAGAATGGCCGCGTTAATAGCCACAAATGAGGCCGAAGCACGTTCAGAGTTTTTATGTAATGCACGAGCAACTAGCTCTTTACCGGAACCGGATGGCCCGGTTATCAAAACCCGGCTATTTGTTGGGCCAATCTTACTAATGGAGCTTCTGAGTTTCTGAACAGCAATGGAGGCACCGATTAGCTCATATTGCCCTGTTTTGCGTCGCAATTCGGAGTTTTCTCTTTTCAGCTTGGAGTTTTCAATGGCTCTCTGAATGACAAGCAATAGCCGTTCAGATTTAAACGGTTTTTCAATATAATCATAGGCACCTATCTTGATGGCACTGACTGCCGTTTCAAGATTGCCATGCCCACTGATTATAACAACCGGTAAGTTAGGCAGACGCTCCTTAAGCAATTTAAGTACTTCAAGACCGTCGAGCCTGCTGCCTTGCAGCCAGATATCCAGCAAAACGAGAGACGGACAACGTTTGGCAATTTCATTTAAAGCCGTATCACTGTCCGTCGCCGTTCGGGTCGCATATCCCGAGTCCGTTAAAATCCCGGATACGAGGTCACAAATATCACGCTCATCATCTACTATTAAAACATCCCCTGTCATATTACTTCCTCAACTTTGGAATGTCCTACCTTTTCAAGCTTAATCGACGGGAAACTTAAAGTAATCTGTGCGCCAGATCTCCCGTCTATTACCCACGGTGCAGCACCGAGAGTAATCTCACCTCCATGATCGGTCATAACCTTTTTCACAATCGCGAGACCAAGGCCGGTACCCTGATCTCGTGTTGTGATGTAAGGCTCTAACAGAGCCTCCCGGTTAATATCCGGCAGACCTATACCTGTATCTGCAACATCGATGGATATTACTTCTTCCTCCTGCCTGAGGGTCACTAATATTTTTGATTCAACACGATCATTATTACGATAAATTGATTCAGCACTATTTTTAAGAATGTTTGTAAGTGCCTGACTGATCAGTCTACTGTCAGCATTAATCGGCATCTCGCCATTCTCTTCGCATTCAAAAATATACTCAATTTCAGGATGCGCTACACGCTGAAGAAATACCGTTTGATTGACAGCATCTCTAATATCAAAATTTTTAAACACTACACTTGGCATACGTGCAAAAGAAGAAAACTCATCAACCATACGCCCAATATCGCCTACCTGACGAATTATGGTCTCTGTACA
>NYTN01000094.1 GCA_002683515.1 Rhodobiaceae bacterium | reverse complement strand
TCCCTATGCCAACGCCTAGTCGCATCCAGCATATCTTCAAAATGAGTTATACCGGACATATAACTTTGGAGATCTTGTAATACTTTATCAGCATCCGACAGTGGTTGATTGAAATTGGGATCAAGCAAACTGTCCAGCGTCACGGGGCGACGGCTCAATTGCGCGGATAAGCGTGGCGCGGTCCCAACAATATCAGTGATAAGATTAAGTAAATCAGGGTTGGATTGAAAAAGAGAAAAAATTTGTATTCCTGAAGGCAGGCCAGTCAGAAAATCGTTAAACCGTGCAAAAGCAAAATCCGGATCAGGGGTTTGTGACAGGCTCTTGAGGAGCCGAGGTTTTATTCTTGTCAGCAACTCCCGGGCGCGCGGCGTGCGAACGGCAGCAAATCTGCCGCTATGCCACCCTCTGATTTCTTCGGACATTTGCGCCGCCCGTTCAAACCCCATTTGGGAAAGTGTCTCCAATGTTTCTGGATCATTCTCACTGCCGACAAAAACAAGATTGCCCATCTCATTCGCCAGCACCTCACCTTGCTCAAACAGCTCAGCATAATGAGTTTGAACAGTTTTCAGAACTTCTATGAGTTGGCTTCTAAAATCATCAAGCGTTTCATAGCCACAGAAATATGAAAATCTCTGTAATTTTTCTTCAGTTTTAGGAAGCGTGTGTGTTTGTTCGTCTTGCTGCATTTGCAACCGGTGTTCTATGCCGCGCAGGAAATGATAAGCTGCCGTCAATTCATCTACAGTTTCGGTTTTAATCCAACCCCGCTCTGCCAGGCGGGTGAGCATGGGACAAGTTTGAGACCCACGCAGGCTTTTATCCCGCCCTCCAGCTATAAGTTGCTGTGTCTGCACAAAGAACTCAATCTCCCTAATACCCCCCCGTCCAAGCTTGATGTTATGACCTTCAACAGCAATTTGACCATGCCCCCGAACCGCATGAATTTGACGCTTCATTGCATGGACATCCTCAATAGCGGCAAAATCCAAATTCTTTCGCCAGATAAAGGGGGACAATATAGCCAGCAGTTTATCGCCCGTTCTCTTATCACCGGCAATCTGACGGGCCTTTATGAACGCGGCTCGCTCCCAGTTCTGACCGAAAGACTCGTAATATATTTCTGCTGCCGGGATGGACACTGCAACTGGGGTAGACCCCGGATCTGGGCGTAATCGCAAATCCACCCGAAACACAAAACCTGCATCTGTGGTAGATTGCAAAATCGTGGACAAATTTTTCGTCAACTCAACCCAAAATTCATTGAGCTTATAACCATCCAGAGATTTTATACCCTCCGGTTCGTAAAAAACGACTATATCGATATCAGATGAATAATTCAGTTCGCGGGCGCCATATTTTCCCATACCTAAAATAACGCACTGGCATTGATCGGCTGTCGGCGGTGCATCCAAGCCATATTGGGCAGACTGGTTTTTAAGCAACCAATCCAAGCTGACTCTCACGGAGGCGTCGGCAAAATCTGTTAGCGTCCCCGTTACCTCATCCAGTGACCAAATGCCGGCAATATCCGCCATGGCAGTCGCCAGAGAAATGCTCTGTCGGCAAAGGCGTAAATACCGCATCAATTCATCTTGGTCGCAAGACAAATCTTGTTCATAAATATGAGTTAATATTTTTTCACAAAAGACATCCGGCCCATCTTGAGCCAGCTCTATAAGTATCTCCGGACGCGTACGAATAATGCGTGTTAAAAATGAAGACCCAGCAAAAATTTGGAGAAACAAATCTTCATGGTCATTCACAAATGAGATGATTGCTGATTTTGCTTCGTCAGATAACTCAGAAATCCATATCGATTTACAATCCACAAAATGACTGTACGCGACCCGATAAGCCTCGTTGTCCCTGAGTTTCACATCAGTTTTCTTTCGGTCTGAAAAGCCTTTTTTCATGTGTCTAATGTTAACACAATTTCAGCTTTCAGCCCTTGAGGTAAATTTTGTTTTAACCGAAGCTTTCCCCCATGACTTCGTGCAATCGCGGATACTAACGACAGACCTAAACCACTCCCCGGCCTATTTCTACTAGCATCCAGCCGAACAAAGCGTTCAGTAACACGTGACATATCTGAGGGCGGAATGCCTGGACCATTATCTTCCACATAAATAATCAATGTATTTTTTGATTTAGTTAGCCCGACTGAAATCACTGTCTCATCAGAAGAACCGTATTTTATGGCATTATCTATCAAATTAATGAGGGCTTGCGACATAAGAGGCTGCGCAACCTTCATTAAAATAGGGGCTTCAGGCAAATCTAAATCAAAACGCGCACCAATTTCTTCACCTACAGGCTCCATAAATTCAACAGCCTGTTTAGTAAGATTAACAACATCCAGCATTTCTTTTTGGATATCTCGGGCACCAGCCTCAAGTTGCGCCACGGACAACAAAGCGTTGAAGACAGCCAAAAGCTCATCAGCCTCTGCTATCGTTTCCTGTATAATTTTTTTGTAATCTTCAGGGCTGGCAGGTTTCATCAAGGTAACTTCCAACTTATTGCGCACCCTGTTTATCGGACTTCGTAAATCGTGAGCAATATTATCGGTTACATCGCGCATGCCATTCATTAGACTTTCAATCCGGCTTAACATTTTATTAAGATTAATGCCTAACTGATCAATTTCATCCCCACTTCCTTTAACCGGAATACGACGAGATAAATCCCCCGCCATAATGTCTGAGCTTGTGCGATTAATGCTGTCTATCCGTTGGGTGAAATTACGACTGACGATAACACCTCCGACTAAACCAAAAAGAACTGTCATACCTAGTCCGTAAACCATGGAATTAAAAATAACCTCACTAAATTTGTGGAACTCCTCAACATCTCGACCGACGAGCAGGTAGAACCCTTGCGGGAAAGTGAAGGTTTTTGCCCGCGCCGCATGTTTTTCTTCAAAGTTATTCGTAATACGAACGAACTCAAATTCCTTCCACCCTTCTCCAGCATCTTTTAAATGAGGAACTTTATTTAAATTACCAGCCATAGGCAGGCCCTGAGGGTCAATTAAAAGATAAATGGACAGACGTGGATCCCGGCTAAGCACAGCAACCCGCCTTGCTAAGCTGGATATGCCTCCCTCCTTAAATCTTTTTGATAGATCCGCAATATCGGCCTCTATCGCAGCATCAGTTTGACCGGAGGTAAGGGTAATGGAATTCCAGAGAAGATAAGCATACAGAATGGAAGTCGACATCAGAAATATCGACAAATACAGCAATGCTGCTCGAAAAGTTGTTGTTCTAAGAAGCTTAGTCTGAAACACGTAAGGAGTACCCCGCCCCTCTAATTGTATGCACCAGTGGCGGGGTAAAATCTTTATCAATCTTTGACCGCAAACGAGAAATGTGAACATCAATAACATTTGTCTGAGGGTCAAAATGATATTCCCAAACATTTTCCAGCAACATGGTTCTCGTTACCACCCGACCTGCATTACGCAATAAATATTCCAGCAATTTAAATTCACGAGGCTGAAGATCTATGGCTTTATCGTGGCGCATCACTCGACGTGTTAGAAGATTCATTTCTAAATCCTCAAATTTGAGGGTTGTCTCAGCTAACTGACCAGACCCACGCTTCACGAGCACTTCAATTCTTGCTAATAATTCAGAAAAGGCAAATGGCTTACTTAGATAATCATCGCCGCCTGATTTAAGCCCCATAACTTTGTCATCTACATCTCCCAATGCAGATAAAAACAAAACAGGCGTGGTGTTATGGTTTTGTCGAAGTTTCTTAACCAAAGTAAGCCCATCAAGAGCGGGAAGCATGCGGTCAACAATCAAAACATCAAATTTACCGACAAGGGCGATTTCATATCCCTCTTCACCATCGGCGGCATGGTCAACAACATGACCGCTCTCCTGTAGACCTTTAATGACATACTTAGAAGCTTCTTTATCGTCTTCAATCAATAAAATATGCATGTGTTACCTTAAACAAATTGGCGACGATGAGAAAGGAGGAGGGGAAACTTTCTATCGCCGCCGAAACGCAAATGGACTTGGGGAGTATCAATTGCGTAATCTCAAACTACATAATGCCTCATAAACCCTATGTTACGAGGAGATTAATTAATTTTAATGTTTATTAATTTTTTGGAGCATTGCGGAAGAAAGACCGCATAAAGAAAATTCCCGCTAGAATCAGAAGGAAAGGCAGTGCCCATAGAGGCGCATTTTTAATGTCAAAGCGAGGCTTTAATAAAGCAAATTCACCATATCGATCCTCAATGAAATCAAGAATTTCATAATCGGTCTTTCCGGCCTTAATTTGCTCACGGATTAGTATCCGTAAGTCTTTAGCTAGAGGAGCATCACTGTCATCAATTGATTGATTTTGACAGACCATGCATCTGAGTTCCATAGATAAGCTTCTGGCGCGCGCTTCTAGGGCTTCATCCTTAAAGGCTTCTCCAGGGCTAATAGCCAAAACTGGGTAGGTACATAAGTAGATAGATATAAGTAGGAAGTTAAATTTTGTTGATGCTACTCTGATGGTCATTTGAGATCTCGCTCTGTATCTTCTAAACGTTATCACTGCTGAAAGACTTTACCTCGCGCCGTGTCAACCCAGCAACACCGCCCAACGCCATAATCAACCCACCAATCCAGATAAAAGCAACTAACGGGTGATACCATATTCGTACAACGCGAGAGGCCATACCATCACTTATGGTTTTATCAGCTATAACAATATAAAGATGCCCCGCAAGGTTCTTCAAAATAGCGGCTTCAGTAGTAGATTGACGTTCCACAGTATAAAAACGTTTCTCAGGTTTTAGCAGAGCAACATCAACGTCCCCGCGCCTTACAGAAAACTCACCTCGCTCCGCAGTATAGTTCTCCCCACTGACTCTGGCTTCTATGTTAAACGTCACTTCATATCCAGAAATTTTCATAACCGCACCAGGGACAACCGCTTGAACAACCTCGCTGCGCCACGCAGTTGTTCCTACGATGCCAAGTATCATAACTCCAAGCCCCCCATGGGCCAAAATGCTTCCCCATTGCTGAAGTGGAAGTTTAAGAATATTTTCAGGCAGTCTCATTAAAGGCACACTGTTAAATCTAATTTTTTTCCCTAAATCAGCCAACGCTCCTAGCATGAGCCACAAAGACAAACCAACTCCCAAGGCAGCACCACCCTGATGCCCAGCACTCATAATCAAAACTGTCAGACCGCCCAAAACTGCCAGCACGAAAGCCATAGCAAGTTTCTTTATCACCGGGGAAATCTCCGAATGCCCCCAACCTGATAGGGGTCCGATAGGCATTAGCATTAAGAGCGGCGTGATAAGGGGAACAAAAACAGCATTATAATAAGGTGCCCCAACAGAAATTTTACCAAGACCGAATGAATCAATAACCAGGGGGTAAATCGTTCCCAGAAAAACTGTCGCTGTCGCACTAGCGAGAAACACATTATTCAATATTAAGGCTCCTTCACGGCTGACAGGTTGAAACGGCACATTTTTATCCGCTAATGAGAGTCCGGCTGATCGCATGGCAAACAGAAGTAAAGCTCCCCCCACGAGAATACCGAGTATCATAAGGATAAACACGCCCCGTGTCGGGTCGGTTGCGAAAGCATGAACGGAAGTTAAAACGCCTGAGCGCACCAAAAATGTGCCGGCGATACATAAACCAAATGTCAAAATTGCAAGAAGCATTGTCCAGCTATGGAGTGTATTTCTACGGGCTGTAACAAGTGCAGAATGAAGCAATGCCGTGCCAGCAAGCCATGGCATAAAGCTGGCGTTTTCAACCGGATCCCAAAACCAGAATCCACCCCAACCAAGCTCATAATAAGCCCAGAAAGATCCCACTGCGATACCAAGGGTTAAGCTAAGCCAAGCCAAAAGCGTCCACGGACGCACCCATTTAGCCCAATCATGGGAAACTTTACCTGACATCAATGCTGCAACTGAAAAAGAGAAAGCCAGCGAGAAGCCTACATATCCCGCATAAAGTAAAGGCGGATGAACTGCCAGCGCTGGGTCCTGTAAAATTGGATTGAGACCGTTTCCTTCAAAAGGGGGAGAGATTATTCGCGCAAAAGGGTTAGAGGTAAAAAGAGAAAATGCCAGAAAAGCAACCCCAATCATACCCTGCACACCAAGTACGCGAGCCTTCAACGCATCCGGCATTGATTTGCTGAAATGGGCAATACCCGCGCCATAAGCCGCAAGCATCAAAATCCATAAAAGCATAGATCCTTCATGATTTCCCCACACGCCAGTAAGACGATAAATAAAAGGTTTATCTGCGTGGCTATTGGCCGTGACCAACCAAAGCGAGAAATCCGATTGAATAAATTTAACGGTAAGAACTGCAAACGCACAAAAGAGGAGGAAAAATTGTAATTTGGCCGCAGGTGCTGCAATTAGAAGAAAGGCCTGACGGTTTCGATGTGCACCATAAAGCGGGAGTGTTGACTGTATCAGAGCAACACAGAATGCCAGTATCATAGCAAAATGACCGATCTCAGCTATCACTCTTGACTCCCTGAAGATGTATTACCTTGCCACACACCGGTTTCTTTGAGTGCATCAGCAACTTCCCGTGGCATGTAATTCTCATCATGTTTTGCCAAAACTGTGTCAGCGACAAAGATATTTGCAGTTTTAAACTGACCTTCTGCAACGACACCTTGCCCCTCCCGGAACAAATCCGGTAACACCCCTTCAAAAGAGACATCTATTCTGTTTTGCAAATCGGTTACGACGAACCGGTTTTCAAGCCCAATTTTGGTTAAGCTTTCTTTAGCAACCAACCCGCCAATTCTAATTTTTCCAACGGGCATCGAGGAGCTTTCGGCAATATCAGTTGGAGATTTAAAATAAACGAGATTATCCTCTAATGCCGTTAAGGCAATAAAAGCGGTAACTCCAAGCATCAAAAAGCCGAGAGCAAGAAACAGCAACCGTGTTTGGCGTAAAGTCATAAAATCTCCTGACGAGAATATATCTACTAAACGCGAATATTAAAGGTGAAAAACCGACGCATGCCACATAATGACTATGTTACTATTTTATTGATGGAGAGAAAGTTGTGCTCGGAGAAAAATCTGCCACGGGCTATCCGGCTCAGCTGAAGAGTGCAAGCCATTCCAGATTGCTAGAGCTTCAGTTTTGTCGCCCTGCTGAAGAAGAGAAAGTCCTCGTAAATACAAACCGCGCGGGTGGTTGGGGTTAATTTCAAGCACCCGATTTACCAAACGCTCAACACCATCATTAATCAATCCATCTTGTTGTTGAAGACGGCTTTCAGAAAGCATAACCAAAATGTCAGGGTTTTCTTCGCCATCTCGAAGGGAAATAGCATTAAACAAAGCGTCTTCAGCCCTGTCTGCTTCTCCAAGCGCCATCCGCGTTCGGGCAAGCATGAGCCAACCCTTATTATCGTTGGGTTTACTCTTGAGGCGTTGTTCAAGATGAACAACAAGTCCTTCAAGAGGAAGGGTTTCGGGGGGAACATCCAGCCTATCTGCCAGCGGTAGATCAGAATAACCCGGCGACCCAAGCATTAAATAAAGCATCAACGCCAGACCGGGAAGAACACTAACCACAACGATAAACGCCAGCGAACCATTGGGTTTATCTATCAATTTGTTTTTCAGAACTGGACGTAAAATATAATAACTTGCTGCCGCGCTCATAAAGGCGAGCAAACTCCAAAGAATTATATCATTAAATGGAACATCAAGCATGATGCTTCATATCAGCGAAGGTCTTTTTCTGGAAGGGCAAATTTCAACAAGTATAATTTAAGTCTTATTTTTCCATCCGAAAACTGACCGGATAATGAATTGTCATTTTTTCTTCCACTTCTGCGAGCGTAAGATATGTAAAAACCTATCAGTTTAACTCTGCCAACTTTTTATTTTTCAAAATCAGTATGTAAGGGGTATTTCAGCGTGTATATTATCAAAATTCTTCTTATAAACTTACACTCTAGAACACTTATCCCCGTTGATATTTTTTTTCATTTTTAGTCATTATCTATGTCAATTTTTAACTCGGCTGATTGTTGACGTACAGAGCGGGCTCTGCCACCTTTGTCATGGTGATGAAAAGATACATTAGATTATTTAAGAAACTTCAATACTTGAGCTTGCTTTCGGCACTCATTTTTTCAGTAAGCTCTCAGCCTGAACATGCTCATGCGCTTGAACCTGTTACTTTTGCGACAGACTGGAAAGCACAAGCTGAGCAAGGAGGCTTTTATCAAGCTAAAGCTTTGGGGCTATATGAAAAAGCTGGACTGAATGTAGTCATTCGTGGTGGTGGGCCAGGTATTAACATACCGCAGCTTTTAGGCGCACAAGCAATTGATTTTGCCATGGGATCAAACAGTTTTATTCTGCTAAACATGGCTCAAGCCGGAGTTCCTGCCCGTGCCGTCATGGCCGCTTTCCAGAAAGATCCGCAAGTTTTAATTACTCACGATCGGGACGATATTAAATCGATATCCGACATGAAAGATAAACCAATCATGATAGCCGATGCGTCTATTAATGCTTTTTGGGTCTGGATGCGCGCGCGTTATGGTTTTTCAGATAAGCAAATCAGAAAATATACGTTTAATCTCGCGCCCTTTATCGTCGACAAAAATGCAATCCAGCAAGGGTATGCAACTTCAGAGCCCTTCACAATTTCTAAAAATGGTGTCACCCCTAAAGTCTTCTTGCTTTCCGATGAAGGTTACCCGTCTTATGCCGCCATGGTCATCGCACAAAACAAATTGATTGAAGAAAAACCTGAAATTGTCCAGGCTTTTGTCACAGCTTCTATAGAAGGATGGCGAAGTTATTTGATGGATGACCCGACTCCAGGAAATCAACTGATACTCTCCTCAAACCAAGATATGACGCAAGATATTCTAGATCAGGCAATTACTCAAATTCGTGACCGTGGCCTAGTCATCTCAGGCGACGCAATAGACAAAGGGATTGGCACAATGACACGACAGAGGTGGAAAACTTTCTTCACTTTGATGGCTCAAAACGGTCTCTATGACTTAGATATGAATTGGGAAAGTGCCTTCACAAACAAATTCGTTAATCAAACTCATTCAAAATAATGTCTCTAGCAATAAAAGTTAATGATTTAAGTATGGCATATGCTGATGGCATTGAAGTGCTAAGATGTTTTACCCATTCCTTTGAAGCCGGAAGTTTTACAGCCATTGTAGGCCCATCAGGGTGTGGAAAGAGTTCTCTTTTACGAATTCTTTCAGGTCTTCAATCTCCATCAAGCGGAAAAATTGAAACCAAACCAGACACATCAATCGGCTATGTTTTTCAAGAACCCACCCTGCTCGCATGGCGAACTGTTTATGAAAATGTTGCTTTGCCTCTAAAAATTAAAGGCCTCAACCAACAACTGATTCATACCCGAGTGGTTGACGCTTTGGCACTTGTTGGTCTCGCAGATCGTCAACACGCACTTCCGCGTGAATTGTCGGGTGGCATGAAGATGCGCGTATCTCTTGCGAGGGCCTTGGCACAAAACCCTGATGTTTTATTCATGGATGAACCTTTTGGGGCGCTTGATGAACTCACGCGCTTAAAACTTGATGATGAGTTGCTCGATATATGGCGCCGACAAAAATGCACAATCTTATTTGTTACCCATACAGTTTCTGAAGCTACTTATCTGGCTGAGCGGGTGCTGGTCATGTCGTCAAATGGAACACTCAAAGATGATATTAAAATAGAGGGCAACACGCGGAATGAAGCCTTCCGAGCATCCACGGCATTCCACGAAGCACGCCTGACAATTACCAAATCTCTGGAACATAACGAGGAGGCAATATGATGAAATTTTTGCTTCCTTTATTTGTAGGCTCTGCACTTTTAGTGTTTTGGGAATGGATTGTTGGCTTTCTTGGAGTGCCAATTTTTGTTCTTCCTCCTCCCTCACAAATTGCCTTTGCGCTAATTAAGAACTTCACTTCTCTGATGGGGGCTCTGATTGTTACCCTAAGCATTACAGGGTTTGCGTATTTTTGGGCGCTAGTGGGTGGAGTATCACTCGCAATTTTGTTCACACGCTCACGATTTATCGAAATGTCACTTGCTCCTTACGTGGTCACACTTCAAGTCACTCCGGTAGTTGCCATCGCCCCGTTAATTCTGATTTGGGTCGGTTTCGAAAACACCAACCAAGCGATGGTTATCATTGCCTGGATAGTCGCTTTCTTTCCTATTTTAACCAATACCCTGCAAGGTATAAGAAGTGTCGATGGTAGCCTTCACCAGTTGCTGCAACTAAGCGGAGCAAAATGGTGGCAGATACTCATTTACCTTGAACTTCCTGCCGCCCTACCTTCTATCCTGACAGGTGCAAAGATTTCAGGTGGTCTCGCTCTTATCGGCGCAGTCGTAGCTGAATTTGTTGCTGGTTCGGGGACTTCTACAGGACTTGCATGGCGGATTATAGAAGCTGGTAATCGTTTGGAAATCGCAACTATGTTTGCCGCCCTGACGCTTCTATCTATACTTGGCATCATAATTTATTATGCTCATAACCTTGTAGAATGGATATTACTGAGAAAATGGCATGAGAGCTTTAATTAAAATACATATAAATTATGTAATTTAATTTATTTTACATCTTCTTGAAGTTTTATGTGAAAAAAGGCAATATGCGGTAACTATTCACTACCGGAAAATCTAATGGCACAACATAGTTCAAAAAGCGCACGTTTTCAGGCTGTTACAGCAAACAGGCTGAATGATGGCGAGGTCGTATATTTCAAAGATAATCGCTGGATTGAAAATTTTGCCGAAGCTGAGATTGCTGATGGTCAAGAAGCTGCAGAGGCGCTTTTGACGAGAGCCAGTCCAGACAATATGGAAGCATTTATTCTCGATCCCTATCTATTTGAGGTCTCTGAGTATCAAGACGGTTTTACGCCAGTAAGTGTCCGCGAAAATATCCGCGCAAAAGGACCTACAGTTCGAACAGATTTAGGTAAACAGGCTGAAGCAGGGTAATGCTGCCTTGTAATACGAATGAAATATGAAAATATCAAGGATAGCTGATGTATCGTTACGATGAATTTGATCACAAAATTGTCACTGACAGGGTAAACCAGTTTCGCGGACAGATTAACCGCCGTATTAGTGGCGAGCTATCTGAGGATGCCTTTAAGCCTTTGCGGCTCATGAACGGCGTCTATCTTCAATTGCATGCTTATATGCTTAGGGTTGCGATTCCTTATGGAACCGTATCCTCAAAGCAGATGAGGATGTTGGCTCATATCGCGCGTAAATATGACCGCGGTTATGGTCACTTCACGACTCGGCAAAATATTCAGTATAACTGGCCTGCTTTAAACCGCATTCCTGACCTTCTCGAAGAATTGGCCAGTGTGGAAATGCATGCCATTCAGACGTCAGGAAATTGCATTCGGAATGTGACAGCTGATCAGTATGCCGGCGCCATAGCTGACGAAATTGAAGACCCAAGAATAATCTCCGAGATTATTCGCCAATGGTCAACTTTCCACCCTGAGTTTTCTTACCTTCCACGTAAGTTTAAAATTGCTGTGACTGGTCATAAAAATGATCGTGCCGCGATTAAGCTTCATGACATCGGTATTGTTATCGTCAGGAACGATAGAGGAGAGACAGGTTATGAGGTGCATGTCGGTGGCGGTCAGGGGCGCTCCCCTTTTATTGCCAAGAAGCTTACAAATTTTGTGCCGGCTGAAAAATTACTCGCGTATTTAGAAGCCGTGATGCGGGTTTATAACATGCTTGGTCGGCGGGATAATTCCTATAAAGCTCGCATCAAAATACTCGTTCATGAAACTGGCGAAACTGAAATGCGACGGCTGGTAGATGAAGAGTTCAAAAGAATCGATACAAGCCAAATGCTCAGCCTTCCAGAAGCAGAACTTAGTCGTATATCAGCTTATTTCGCACCACCAAATTATGAAACCCTGCCAGCGCAAAGCAAAGCTTTTGAAGCAGCAAAGGGAAGTAATGCAGAGTTCAATCATTGGGTAAAAACTAACCTTGTGCCTCATAAAACTCCCGGCTACGGGATTGTAAACATCTCATTAAAACCAATTGGCGGTATTCCGGGAGATGCAACGGATGTCCAAATGGATGTTATTGCAGATTTAGCTCAACGTTACGCTCTGGATGAGGTTCGGGTGACACATGAACAAAACCTTGTCTTGCCGCATGTAAAACTCGATGAAGCTAAAGAGGTTTATGACATCCTCTTTGCACATGACCTTGCCACACCGAATATCGGTCTCATTTCCGACAGTATCGCCTGCCCAGGTCTAGATTATTGTAACCTTGCCAATGCGAGATCAATTCCCTTGGCTCAAGAAATTTCTACACATTTTGCCGACCTTGATAAGCAATATGACATTGGCGAACTTAAAATAAAAATCTCAGGATGTATTAATGCCTGCGGCCATCACCATGTGGGTCATATAGGTATTCTTGGTGTGGATAAGAAAGGCACAGAATTTTATCAGATATCCCTTGGTGGATCCGGAGATGAACAGGCAAGTCTAGGTGACATAACCGGCCAAGCCTTCACCGAAGATAAGGTCGTTGATGCCGTTGATACCATCGTTGAAACATATCTAAATCTAAGACAGCCGGAAGAACGTTTTCTGGAAACTTACAGACGTGTCGGAATGAGTCCATTCAAGGAGCAATTATATGCTGACTAAAACTCACCTTATTTCCAATGGCGCGTTTATAGACGACACATGGGTGCTTCTAGATGATGAAACTCCACTAGGTGATACACCGGCAATTATCTCAATGGACCGGTTGAAAGCAGAAGCTGATGCGCTGCGATCGCGCAATGCAAAACTTGGCGTTGTGATAAGAACCAATACGCTGGGTAAAACAAAACTTGGAGAGGATGTACGTGAACTCACCCCATATTTGGATATGCTAAGTACCATTGCTATTGATTTTCCTGTCTATCGAAATGGGCGAGGATACTCGGATGCTCGTATATTACGAGAAGAAATGGGGTTTGAGGGCGAATTGCGCGCGATTGGTGAAGTACTTTTTGATCAATGGTCATTCATGGCCCGTTGCGGCTTTAACTCTTTTGAAATTGATGCCAGCATTCCTGTAGAAACATTTAAAGAAGCTTTGAGCGAACTCTCTGAAGCCTATCAACCGGCTGTCGATAACCAACGCGGTGTCCTCTGGCGGCGTCACGGCTTATAGGATTTAGCCGAGGCGACCACTCACATATGACCTCTTAATTCTATAAGGCTTTACGTCCAGCGCTATCTTTCGCTCAGCCATCATATCAGTCAAAAGCTGTGCGGTACCATGCGATAAAGTCCACCCTAATGTGCCGTGGCCTGTATTGAACCACAGATTTTTCAGAGTTTCTGCCTCCCCAACAATTGGCGCACCGTCTGGGGTCATGGGTCTAAAACCTGTCCAGTTCTCAAATAAGTGATAATCCGCAGCTTCTGGAAACAACTCTTCTAGCCGATCGCGGGCAGCAGCGGCACGTCTAGCATCACAATCGTCATCACTGCCAATTTCTGCAAACCCTGCAACCCTGAGTCGCGACCCAAGTCGGCTTATCACTAGACGGTGTTTTAAGTCGGTGCATGACGCTATTGGCACATTTCTTTCATCAGTAATCGGAACCGTCACTGAATAACCTTTAATTGGCAAAATCGGAATAGTAATACCAATTTTCTTAGCAAGCGCTCTGCTTGCTAACCCTGACGACAACACCACCCGGTCAGCCAGAAGGTCACCATGTTCTGTTGTTACACCCTGCACATATCCATTATGAGAAATAAAGTCCATTACCCTGCAATTTGTTCGTATTTCACCACCTCGATTTTCAAACTCCATAGCCAGTTTAGTTGCAAAAATACGCGCATCACCACTTTCGTCGGTCGTACCCATAACAGCTCCGGCAATCAAATTGCTTTCTACAGCAGACTGGAAGGCTGTATCTTTAGCCGCCAACTCAGAGGGTTCCATCCAAACTATTTTTTCGTCCTGATGATGTTTCGCAAAATAATTGCGAGCGACATCTGCTTCTTTTTTAGTGCCGATTAATCTTACAATCCCGGATTGGCTATCATCATATGAGAAGTCATTACCCAGAATAGACCGGGTCTTTTGCAAACAAGACAAACTATAAGTTGCCAGATGCAAATTCCGTTCGGTGCCTGCAGACAAAGCCTCCCCTCTACAATTCAGTAAAAACAAATAAAGCCAGCGCCATTGCGCAATATCTAATCTTAATCGGAGTCGAAATGGTGCATCTTTCCGACCTAACCAACGCAGCACCTTAAACGGAACAGAAGGCGCAGCCCAAGGCGCAC
>NYTN01000093.1 GCA_002683515.1 Rhodobiaceae bacterium | reverse complement strand
GATGATTATGCCATGATGCAGGAAGTTCTGACCCGGCGCTACGAGCGAATGGTTCGCGAAGAAAATACAGAAAGCACAAATCGTCCAGATTTGATTTTAATAGATGGTGGCAAAGGCCAGCTTGGTATTGCTAGAAAAGTAATGACAGAACTTGGCCTCGATATTCCTCTAATTGGTATTGCTAAGGGGCCAGATAGAAACGCAGGTCGAGAAAAATTTTTCATGCCCGAACGAGATGTTTTTAACTTACCCCCCAATTCACCGGTATTATATTATCTTCAGCGTTTACGCGATGAGGCTCATAGATTTGCTATTGGCGGGCATCGTTTCAAAAGAAAGAAAGATATTAGAGCGAATCCGTTAGATGATATTTCCGGTATTGGGGCAAAACGTAAAAAAGCTCTTTTGCATCATTTTGGTTCTGCTAAAGCTGTAATGCGAGCCTCATTATCAGATCTTATCCGAGTTGAAGGAATTAGTGCAGGTATCGCGCAACTTATATATGACCATTTTAACGGCGAGGGTTAATAAGTGATCAAACATTTTCCAAACTTTCTGACTCTGTTCAGAATTTTTATGATCCCGGCTGTGGTGATTATTTACCTCATCCCCGAGCCTATAGGAAACTGGCTCGCCTGTTTGATTTTCTATCTGGCAGCTATTACAGATTATCTTGATGGATGGCTCGCCCGCAAACTTCAGGCCACTTCAGAGTTTGGGCGGATGCTAGACCCGATTGCCGATAAGTTGATGGTTGTTGCGGTTATCATCATCCTCATTGAATTCAGAGATATCAGCGGCATTCATACACTCGCTGCCGCTTTGATTATTACGAGAGAGATTTTAATATCTTGGTTCCGTGAATATTTGACAGATCGTGGAGTGACACTTGCAGTATCTCAAATAGCAAAGTTTAAAACCACCATACAAATGATTGCTCTTGGTATTTTACTTTTAGGTGAGGCCGGTGAAATGATTAGCCCACTTATTAAAATAACAGGGTTGGGATTATTTTGGACGGCAACATTCTTTACCGTATGGACGGCTATAGATTACCTATCCAAAGGCTTGGCACTTCTTAAAGAAAAAAATTAGTTAGAAGTTTTATTTTTGACCACGGGTCAGCGCGGCATAGCGCGACATAAGGTCAAAGCTTATTTCGCTTGGTGTGTAACTATGTGGCCCAATTTCTGAAACTGGTGTCACTTCAGCCGCGGTTCCAGTAATAAAACATTCCTCAAAACTATCAAGTTCATTAGGCATAATCACACGCTCTACAACCTCAATACCTTTATCTTTTGCGAGATCAATAACTGTTCGCCGCGTAATTCCGTCAAGAAAGCAATCAGGTATAGGGGTATGAATTTTTCCGTGTAAAGTGAAAAATACATTTGCACCGGTTGCTTCCGCAACTTGCCCCCGATAGTCATACATGAGGGAATCGGCATAACCTTTTTTCTCAGCTGCATGCTTAGAAAGAGTGCAAATCATATAAAGGCCAGCCGCTTTAGCATGACAGGGTGCCGTTTCTGGTGAAGGTCGCTTATAACTTGCAATATCAAGCCTGATACCCTTTTTAATTTCTTCAGGGTCAAAATAAGAAGGCCACTCCCAGACAGCTATCGCCATATTAATTTTATTTTCCTGTGCAGAAACACCCATCATTTCGCTCCCGCGCCAAGCAACTGGGCGGATATAAGCATTGGTAAGATTATTTATCTTAAGTGCTTCTTCACTCGCGGCATCAATTTCTTCAATGCTATATGGAATATCAAAACCAAGCTCTCGGGCAGAATAAAAAAGTCTTTCCGTATGCTCTCGAAGTTTGAAAATTTGCCCTTCATAGGCGCGCTCGCCTTCAAACACACAAGAGGCATAATGTAAGCCGTGTGATAAAACATGTATACGGGCATCAGCCCACGGTACAAATTCACCGTTGAACCATATATGACCGTCCATTTGATCGAATGAGATACCCAATCTATCCTCCAGAGGTTATAATAAACCGATTGAGAAGTTGATATGTGTATCTGCATGGGTAAAATAAGTCAACATGGCTGACATATTTGTCTCGAAATGAGATTAAGTATGACACCTAATAAGAGGTAATCATGTCTCAAGAAAATAAGGGAACATTAGGTAAGAAACATGAAAATCCCCCTTCGAGTGACACATCATCACTTGAACTACCTCTGGAATTGGTGGAAGCCGTAGAATTAATGTTTTTTGCTTATAGAGATTTTGTTTCAGACCCTGATACTATTTTAGAAAGTCATGGTTTCGGTCGCGCACACCACCGAGTACTACATTTTGTCGGGCGGCGTCCAGGGATGTCAGTGTCTGAATTGCTACACATTTTATCGATTACAAAACAAAGCCTTTCGCGTGTGTTAAAAGACCTCATTGAAGAAAAATATATTATTCAAGAAACTGATGAAAAAGACCGGCGAATAAAAAGACTTTTACTATCAGCCAAAGGGCATGAATTGCATCGCAATTTGATAGACCCTCAAATCCGGCGCTTTCAAGACTCTCTTGCAAAAAGTGAGGGTGGCACTTTAGAAAAATGGCAGAAATTCATGCTCCATCTAATCAATATGGAGACGAAAATTGATTTTATGGATGATACAGGTGGGGATAAATAGCTATGAGCGAACCCACCGAAACATCCCCGCATATTCTTGTTGTTGATGATGATAGGCGCATTCGTTCTCTTCTCCAGAAATTTCTTTCTGATCAGGGGTATAGAGCTAGTAGTGCAGCAAGTTCCAACGAAGCCAGAAGAAAACTTAGCCTTGAGATTTTTGATTTAATTGTTCTCGACGTTATGATGCCGGGAGAAACTGGATTAGAGCTTACAAGCGTATTACGAAAGGAAGCCAATTATGTGCCAATTTTAATGCTTACAGCATTAGCAGAAGTGGATAACCGGATTGAGGGGCTTCGTCTCGGAGCCGATGATTATCTGCCCAAACCCTTTGAACCCACGGAATTACTTCTGCGAATTCGTAATATTTTACGGCGTCAAGTTTCAGAACCAAATATTATAGAAATGCCAGAAGAAATTACCTTTGGCGATTGTGTATTCAAGACTGAAAGAGGCGAATTACTCAAAAACGGTGAGCGCATTCCCCTCACCACACGCGAGATTGAATTAATGAGATGTTTTGCCTCTAAAAGTGGACGCATAATACGGCGAGAGGAGTTAACCGGCGATGACGAAAATATATCCGAGCGCGCTATTGATGTCCAAATCAATCGATTACGTCGAAAAATTGAAGATACACCTCGTGATCCTCTATACCTTCAGACAGTTCGTGGCGCTGGATATATTTTACAAACTGATTAGAATAAAATCATGTTGAACTGGGCAAATTTAATTGGCTACTTTCAGCTCAAAAACTACATGCCGTCAGGTCTGTATTCACGGTCTTTGATGATCATCATCATTCCCATCGTGTTGATACAAATTGTTGCAGGTTATGTTTTCCTTGAGCGTCATTGGAACACTGTTACCAAACGTCTATCCCACGCAGTCATAAGCGACTTGTCATTGCTGGTGGATTTACGAATGGGTAACACTCAGGCTGATGATGAAGAGCTTATCAGGCTTGCTGATGAGAGTTTTGAGATGAGCATTGCCTTTTTGCCCGGCGAAACATTACCTGAACCCGTCCCACGACCATTTGTCGACCTTCTCGACGACTCGCTATCAGATGAAATTGAAAATCAAGTTGGACGTCCATTTTGGCTGGATACGGTATCCGTAGGTAATTATGTAGATGTACGCCTACAACTCCCCGGAGAAGTTATGCGCGCGCTTGTTTTGAAAAGCAAAGTGTACGCAACCAATTCTCATATTTTTATTGTTTGGATGACCGGCACATCTTTATTTCTACTCGCTGTATCAATTGTTTTTCTCCGCAATCAAATAAGACCGATTGAAAACCTTGCCGAGGCGGCTGAAAGTTTTGGTCGCGGTCGAGATATACAAGATTTCAAACCCTCAGGCGCCTCCGAAGTTCGACAAGCTGCTTCGGCTTTTTTAAACATGCGGGATCGTATCAAAGCTCAAATTGAACAAAGAACGACTATGCTTGCCGGTGTAAGCCATGATTTAAGAACACCACTCACACGATTGAAACTTCAATTGGCCATGTTACCCCGCTCGCCCGAAATTTTAGGTCTTGAGGAAGATATTATTGAGATGGAAGACATGCTTGAGGATTATTTGTCTTTCGCCAAGGGCTTTCAAGGCGAAAAAAGCCTTGAGATTAATATCCGCAATCTGCTGGAAGAAATTAGGGAAAGCGCAAAGCTTCGGAAACCGGGCACCTATATATTTATAGCTTGCCCTCCAAGCCTTCCTTTCAAAGTAAAACGTCGAGCCTTTAAAAGGTGCCTAACAAATCTCGTCAATAATGCCTGCAATTACGCTAAGGAAGTGCATATTATTGTGAAAGTGGAAGAAGAATGTTTGAAAATAGTCATTTCTGATAATGGGCCGGGTATCCCTGAGGAATCTATAGATCAAGTTTTCAGACCATTTTTCCGGTTGGATCAGGCGCGAAACGCAGAAACTGGTGGTACGGGTCTTGGGCTTTCAGTTGCGCGCGATGTTGCCCGTGGGCATGGCGGAGATATCTACTTATCTAAAGGGGCACAAGGTGGTTTAGAGGCCACTGTATCAGTCCCTGTTTAAGTTAAATCTTAGATAGCTCTTCTGAACGCTTCTTGGCTGCTTTAACAGCTCTAAGCACTATTGACTGCATGCTTGGTTCAGCCATCAACACTTCTAGAGCTGCCTGGGTTGTGCCGCCCTCAGAGGTCACATTCTCACGTAATTGAGCTGCTTTTTCTCCAGAATTATCCAGCAATGCAGCAGATCCAATTATCGTCTTACGGGCAAATATTTCTGCCATATCAGGAGCAAAACCAATATCTATCGCCGCCGTTGTTAGTGCTTCGACAAAATGAAAAAGATATGCTGGGCCACTTCCGCTAACTGCTGTGACGGCATCAATCATGGCTTCATTATCTACCCAGACAACCTCCCCCACAGCTTGCATCAAGTTAGTAGCAAAAATTTTATGAGAATTAGAAATATCTTCTACTGCACATAATGCAGTTAGCCCTTGCCCAATAGTGGCAGGGGTATTGGGCATGGCGCGAACAATACATCTACCCGGGAGAGCAATCTGCATTGCATCAATAGAAATTCCTGCCAGAATTGAAACAACCATCGCATCGGGATGAATATTGGCTTGGTGTTCATCTATAACATCGCGGTAATTTTGAGGCTTCACACCAAGTATTATTGTTTGGTTCTCATCAACAATTACAGTGGATGGGTTCAGTTCAATCGGTAAAGATTTCAAAGCATCCGAAGGGAATTTTTCAAACACCTGTATGGAAGAAAAGCCGGAAGCAAGCCAGCCTTTAAGCATGGCCTGGCCCATTTTGCCGGCGCCAATAAGGAGTATAGGTGAGCTATTAGGCATCGCCTTTAGTTTCAAACATGCAAACCTCAAGAGCTCTTTGAGCATCATGCCCCGCCCAAATGAGATATTGAAAAGCTGGAAAGAATTGTTCACAAGTCGTCACGGCATGGTTCAACAGCCCCTCGCATTGTGTTTCACTGAGGCCTTCACCGCTAACCATTAACGTGTTGCGGAATAAGACCGCCCCGTCACCAGACCAAATATCAAAATGCCCAAGCCATAACTGTTCATTAATTTGAGCAATCAGATCGCATACGTCGTTTCTTTTCGCAGTTGGCACTTTCGTATCGAGAACACAGGCAAGATGCAGTCCACCTAAATCAGAACGCCAGCTAATCGCCATATGCAAATCACAATATTTACCTGAGACACAAATATTCATGTCATCTTCCGTACCGCGCTCACTCGGCCATTCATAGGCAGCCGCGAGCTTTTCCATAGCATCTATGGGGTGTTCAGAAATTTGGATATCTTGGGCTTCAGCTAGGTTCATAATTATCGCCTGTTATATCTGTTGCACTTAATGCCTGTTAACTGGCTTAACATCTCGAATAGATGCATCTACCATATTTAGTGGGTCATTTAGACTTTCACCACTAAATGACAGTGCCTGATTCACAGTAACGATAAAAGGGGCAATCACTCAGAAGATGACTTCTTTGCTGTTGATGTTTTTTTTCGAGTCACTCTTTTTTCTTTTGAGGGGTTTTTATGGCCCAAAAAACCTTCAATCTCGTCAAGACGCTTAATTAATGCTTCATTTTCCTGACGGGCTTGCTGTGCCATCTCAGCAACAATCTCAAATTCTTCACGAGAAACTAAATCAAGTTTACGAATAGTACTTTCTAGCCGCGAACGCATTAAGGAGGAGGCCTCTTCTTGCATGCCTTGGGCAGTTCCGACAGCACCCATCATAAGTTTGACAAAATCATCAACAATTTTTTCACGTGTCTGACTCATTAGTTTGCCTATCCATTAGAGCTAAGAAGAATTAATATTCATGATATAACAAATATTGATGTAAACCCCAAACAAAAGCCAGACATCCAAACACATAGTAACCATCTGAGCAAAATAGAGTGATAAAATGCTGTTTCCTGACATTGACCCCATAATTTTTCAAATAGGCCCAGTTACCTTGCGCTGGTATGCGCTGGCCTATATGGTCGGCCTCATCGGCGGTTGGTATTATCTTTTATCTCTTGCGCCCAATACATCTATTCAACAATCGTATCATAAAGAAGAACCATCCCAGCTTGACGATTTACTCCTCTGGCTAACCCTCGGCACCATTCTTGGGGGACGTCTTGGTTATATTTTATTTTATAACCTCGGCTTTTACCTTGATAACCCCAGACAAATTTTTGCTGTATGGGAAGGCGGCATGGCTTTTCATGGCGGCCTTCTGGGGGTTACAATTGCGGCGCTACTCTATGCCCGTAAACTTAATATCAACCCATTAATACTGGGTGATTTAATCGCCGCAGCTGCGCCTATTGGATTATTTTTTGGACGTATTGCCAATTTCATTAATAGTGAATTATGGGGACGTCAAACCGAATTTGCACTTGGTGTGGTTTTCCCTAATGGCGGGCCCCTTCCGCGTCACCCGAGTCAACTTTATGAAGCTTTTTCAGAGGGGTTGTTGCTATTTATAGTACTTGCTTATCTTTGTCGAAGCACCAATGCCCTTCAAAAACCTGGCCTTATCATGGGCATTTTTATCGCAGGTTATGGCTTGTCGCGCATGATTGTAGAACAATTTTTCCGCGAACCTGATGCGCATATAGGATATCTCGTCGTTGGAACGACTATGGGGTTTTGGTTATCTGTCCCCATGTTAATAGCGGGATTATCTTTCGTTTATTTGGCAAACCAGAAAAAACCGTAAATCCGAAATGATGAATGAGCTAAAGCAAATTATCATCGAAGAAATTCTTGCCAATGGACCGATGCCGCTTGAGAATTATATGGCACGCGCATTGGGAGACACTGCCCACGGATACTACTCAAAACAAGATCCATTCGGCAAAAAAGGAGATTTTGTTACTGCTCCTGAAGTCAGTCAGGTCTTTGGTGAGTTGCTCGGCTTGTGGGGGCTTGATTTTTGGATGAAATCAGGCCCTTGGGCGGAGTTCAATCTTGTAGAACTCGGTCCAGGGCGCGGCACGTTGATGCGCGATATCGCTCATTCAGTTAAAATGCACCCTGCATATCTTCAATCTGCTCACCTTCATTTTCTCGAAACCAGTCCTGTGTTGCAAGAAAAGCAGAGCCAAACTCTTTCTATGGTTTTAGGTGATACGACCCCATGTCATTGGCATACTAATATCAATGACTTACTTAAGGCCTGTCACGGGATGCCAGTAATTATTTATGCCAATGAGTTTTTTGATGCTCTTCCTATCCGACAATTTGTTCAAGAAAATGATATGTGGAAACTGAAGTGTGTTGACGTTAAAGACTGCGAACTTGTACCCGTTACAATCACAGATATTTCAGTTACGGACAACTTGCCTGCAGCGCAAAACTTTAAACATGGCGATATTCTGGAAACCTCTCCACAAGCAGAGGTCATTATGACGCAGCTCGCCAATTATGTTGCCGATAATGATGGTGCGCTTTTAATGATTGATTATGGCTACACTCAAAATCAACCGGGCGACACATTTCAAGCACTTTCCGACCACCAACCTGTCTCTCCTTATAAAAGTCCGGGAAATGCAGACCTCACTGCTCACGTAAATTTCAAACGCCTCACTGAGATAGCAGAGGATTCTTTCTGCAGGAGTTCAGGCCCTACTTCACAAAGAAACTTTCTTTTATCTCTGGGTCTGGAAAAACGTTTCGAAAGTTTGAGTCTAAACGCATCCAGTCAACAGAAAATTGATTTACTTGCTGCACGTAATCGTCTTATCGGCATAGACCAAATGGGTATACTTTTTAATGTTCTTTCAATTACCAAAGCAGACGAAGCAATACCTTCAGGGTTTGAAGAAATAACGAGGGACAATAGATGATAGCCCCACCTTTTCAAATTGACCCGCTTTTAGCATCAACGTCACATGGTTTCTTTGGACGTCAAGGCGGTGTCTCTGACGGTTTGTATAAAAGCTTAAATATCGGTTTCGGTTCAAATGATAAAACGGAGAATATCATTATTAACCGTGAAAAAGTATCATCATGTCTGAATGCAAAAAGTTTAGTTACGGGATACCAAACGCACAGTAATAAAGTAGCCGAGGTATTAACCCCCCACGACAAACCAGAAGCTGATGCGCTCTTCACAAAAGAAAAAGGGATAGCATTAGGCGTTATATCTGCTGACTGCGTACCAGTTCTAATCTGCGGGAGTATTAGTGGTAGTAACGTCGATATTGTCGCTACAGCCCATGCAGGCTGGAAGGGCGCAACCGCCGGAATTATCGAAAACCTTGTTATCACTCTTAAAAAAGAGCAGGTCCAACCCGATAGCCTTCAAGCCGTTATTGGCCCTTCTATATCCCAAAAAGCTTACCAAGTAGGTCTTGATGTTTATGAAAAGGTCATTGCAGCAGACCCGTTAGCAAGGGAGTTATTTTTACCAGAAGTGAAAGCTGGGAAATTTTTGTTCAACCTGCCGGCTTTCGTTCAGTCCAGAATAAATGCCACCGGAATTAGGCATATCTCACACCTTGATAACTGTACTTATCTAAATCCTGATAAATATTTTTCTTATCGTCGCGCAACGCATCATGAGGAATCTGATTATGGTCGTCATGTATCTGCGATTGCTCTAACTTAGGTTAATTTTAGAAAAAATTTTTTTGATTTTCAAAAAAATGGGGTTACACAGGTCGCATTGCTTTGTTACAAAAAAGTATCAAAGGACCCTCTGGGAAGAAGCCATGAAATTAGTCGCCGGAAACAGTAACCGTCCACTCGCTGAAGCAATCGCGAAATATCTCAATATTCCTCTGACGAAATCAGACATAAAGCGTTTTGCTGATGAAGAAGTTTTTGTAGAGATTCAAGAAAATGTTCGAGGTGAAGATGTTTTCATCATTCAATCCACCTCTTTTCCCGCTAATGACAATCTTATGGAATTATTAATTACCATAGATGCCTTAAGACGCTCTTCTGCGCGTCGTATTACCGCTGTAATCCCTTATTTCGGTTATGCACGTCAAGATCGGAAGCCTGGTCCACGGACACCTATTTCAGCCAAGCTGGTAGCCAATCTTATCGAAGCTGCCGGAGCGGACCGTGTGCTAACGCTGGACCTACATGCTGGTCAGATACAAGGGTTTTTCGACATCCCTACAGATAATCTCTTTGGTGCCCCAGTTTTTGTTGATGATATTAAAGCCAGATTTAATGGGGATGATTTAATGGTGGTTTCACCTGATGTCGGCGGGGTTGTTCGTACCCGTGCATTGGGTAAGCGCATTAATGCCGATTTGGCGATTGTCGATAAAAGGCGCGAAAGAGCCGGTGAGTCTGAAGTCATGAATATCATTGG
>NYTN01000092.1 GCA_002683515.1 Rhodobiaceae bacterium | reverse complement strand
GCAATTTCCGTGAAGCAAAGGTAAATTTTGCAAGTTTATCATGAGCGCTCCATCTATGTTTTATTTTCCTTGATGTGGCAAAAATAAAGTGAACCGCGCACCATAGGCACTAATCCGGTTGCGAGCAGTCACATTGCCCCCGTGCGCCCTAGCGATTTGTTGCGAAATTGAAAGACCAAGCCCTGAATGAAGGTCATGCTCATTTGGACGATCTGTATAAAAGCGTTCAAAAATTTTATGTTCTACCCCATCAGGCAGGCCCGGCCCTGCATCATCTACATGAATGAAAATACCTGTTCGGTCACTATCCAAACGCACTGTAATTTCCTTCGCCGGAGAAAAAGACAATGCATTATCCAGCAGGTTACGAATGACTTGAGCAATCCGGTCTCTCTGCGCATTAATGATTACCTGCGCCTTTATTTTTAGCTGAATATCACCATTCACCAGAGGAACCATCTGCTTCAACAAATCTGAAAGGTCAAAATTTTCAACGGCTGCCCTCCCTAACTCTGCATCAAGACGAGAGGCTTCTGATATATCTGTGATCAGGCGGTTCATGCGTAATATATCCGCTTGCAAAATTTCCATAAGCTGATTGCGCGCCTCGTCCTCAGTGGTTGAGGCAAGCGACTGGACTGCACTATTAATTGACGCAAGTGGGTTTTTCAGTTCGTGGGCAACATCAGCTGCAAAATTTTCAATCGTGTCCAGCCGGTTCATTAAACGGCTCAGCATATCCCGTAAAGCTAATGATAGATCGCCGATTTCATCCTGACGATCAGATAAATCTGGCACAGTGTCGGGTGCAGGTAACGATCCGCCAGCCGCCTGGAATGCTTTAATATCCGTCGCAAGACGACGAACAGGCATGGTAATAGTCCTAGCGAGGGCAAATGATAAAATCAATGTCCCACCAAGCACAACAAGAAAAACTTTGGCTAAAAAGGTGCGTTCTGCCGCAACAAGACTATCAATCTCTCCTGGTGGGCTGGTCAGTAATAGAACTCCAATAATTGCTCGATAATGTTGAACCGGCAAAGCAACCATCACAATATCGTCACCATTGGGAGTTCTTTGGGCCGATGCGCGCATCTCTCCCTGCATTGCCATATTAATGGCATTCAATACAGCATCCCCCTTACCAGCTTTATTTATATCGGTTGGCTGAAAATTATTCGCAGGGGCAAGATCATTTTGCGCTGCGTATGACGGTGGCGGTAAATTGCGGGAAATGACAGCACCGGAATGAAGCAAAATATCGCTATCAATCACCAATTGCCCCTGACGGTCATAAACCCGAGCCCGATTTAATGTGGGTGCAATAATGCGTCTTAGAATTTGTTCAGTCAGTTCTGCATTCAGCCGCGGCGCCATAATTTGTCCGGCTTGAATGGCGTTTTCATCAATTTCAATATCATTAATAATATCACCGGTATCGGTATCATCTCCGGCGGACTCCCCCAGAGCCTCGGCAATAATCTGCGCTTGCACCTCAAGACTTTGCGTGTAGGCATCTGTGAGGCTTTCTCGGGTCTGACCTAAAAACAAAATACCGGCAAAAAAACCTAACAGTCCGAGGCTGTTAATCACCACCAGACGAGCTGAGAGGCCAGATTTTAAAAAACTCAACCCCTTCACGCCTTATACCTGTACCCGACACCATAAAGTGTCTCAATCGCATCAAAATTTTGGTCTGTTTTTTTAAACTTACGGCGAAGTCTTTTTATGTGACTATCTATTGTTCGATCATCAACATAGACCTGATCCTCATAGGCTGCATCCATCAACGCGTCCCTGCTTTTGACGAAACCTGGACGTTGCGCCAGGGCTTCAAGTATCAAAAACTCCGTCACCGTCAAATTAACAGGCTGACCTTCCCATAAGCATTCATGCCGCGCCGCATCCAGCCTTAACCCGCCGCGCTCCATAATGTCAGCCTCATCTTCTGATACGACTTGCCTCGCTTTCGTACGACGCAGAATAGTTCGCACGCGTTCAATCAATAGTCGCTGAGAAAACGGCTTGGTAATATAGTCATCTGCCCCCATCTTAAGGCCAATAAGCTCATCGATTTCGTCGTCTTTGGAAGTCAGATAAATCACAGGCAATTCATGTGTGGCGCGCAATCGACGAAGAAGTTCGAGGCCATCCATTTTGGGCATTTTTATATCAAAAATACCGATATCAAAGCTTTCTGAAGGTTGAGAAGTCAAAGCTTCCAGCGCGGCAGCACCATCCTCAAAAGACTCCACATCAAAACCTTCTCCCTTCAAAGCCAAAGAAAGCGAAGCCACAATATTTTTATCATCATCTACAAGCGCAATACGTGTCAAATTACCCCCTCTATTATTTCTATCCCTTCTACAAATTTTTTGGGTAAACTTTCGATGCCTTCCCCAAATAAGCTGTTGCTTAGCTTTAGTTTAGCTATAACTTAGTTGTTCACAAACTGGATAATTTTACGTTGCAGAGTTAAATGCTCCACGCTTAAAGTGTGCCATTATAAATAATTAAAACAGATAAAAAGTTTCTTTGATATGCTTTTTTCTTTTGCGATTTGTTCTTAAAGGGTTTAATGGGTATTGCCATCATGGATCAAACAGGTTTTAACAAAAGTAAATTTGGCCCCGATGTTCACGGGTTCAACCACCTCAAAGCCCTTCACTGGAATCACCGCCCTGCTGCACTTTACCAGATGTCACTGGAGCGTGGGGAAGGCGAAATTGCTGATGGTGGAGCGCTTGTTGTAAAAACCGGCCAACATACAGGCCGTTCAGCTCAAGATAAGTTCATCGTACGGGACGCGACTACGGAAAACACCATTTGGTGGGACAATAATAAATCTATCACGGCAGAACAATTTGATAATCTCTATGAAGATATGAAAGCTCACACCGAAGGTCGTGAGCTTTTTATTCAGGATTTGCACGGCGGTGCAGATGTTACACATAGATTGCCAACACGTGTTTATACCGAATTAGCATGGCACTCCCTGTTTATTCAAAACCTTTTAATTGAGCCACCCGCAGAAGACCTTAAAAACTTCAATCCAGAATTTGTGATTGTTAACCTGCCAAGCTTTAAAGCCAGCCCTGAGCGTCATGGCTCACGAACTGAGACGATTATTGCGGTAAATTTCGCTCGTAAAATTGTTTTAATTGGCGGCACATCCTATGCAGGTGAAACAAAAAAATCAGTCTTTTCGATGTTGAATTACACGCTACCCGCGAAAAACGTCATGCCCATGCACTGTTCAGTAAATGTTGGCAATAAAAATGACTCAGCCGTTTTCTTCGGTCTTAGCGGAACTGGCAAAACGACACTCTCAGCTGACCCGAACCGGACACTTGTTGGTGACGATGAGCATGGCTGGTCAGAGAATGGCGTGTTTAATTTTGAAGGCGGTTGTTATGCCAAAATGATTAATCTCTCTGAAGAAGCTTAGCCGGAAATTTATGCCACCACCCAACGTTTCGGTACTGTACTGGAAAATGTTGTGATGGACCCGCATACCCGTAAGCTGGATCTTTATGATAATTCTCTGGCTGAAAATTCCCGCGGTGCTTACCCGTTATCATTTATTCCTAATGCATCGGATACAGGGCGCACAAGCCACCCTAAAAGTATAATCATGCTTACAGCGGATGCGTTTTCCGTTTTACCGCCTATCTCACGCCTTACGCCTAGTCAGGCAATGTATCATTTTCTTTCCGGCTATACCGCCAAGGTTGCCGGCACCGAGAAGGGCGTGACGGAACCCGAAGCAACTTTCTCAACTTGTTTTGGCGCACCTTTTATGCCGCGCCATCCGTCAGAATATGGCAATCTTTTGCGCGACCTTATCGCCGAGCATAATGCAAGTTGTTGGTTGGTAAACACAGGTTGGACTGGTGGGCCTTACGGTATCGGCAACAGAATGCCTATTAAAGAGACACGCGCTCTATTATCCGCCGCACTGGATGGAAGCTTGAATAATGTTGAATTCCGTATTGACGAAAATTTCGGTTTTGAAGTCCCCGTCAGTGTGCCAGGCATAGACATCTCCATACTGAACCCGCGCAACACATGGGATGATAAAGAAGCCTATGATGCTCAAGCGCGAAAGCTTGTTGGCATGTTTGTTTCAAACTTTCAAAAATTCATGGACTATGTCGGCAATGATGTGCGCGAATCCGCGCCTGCTGCTGAATAAAGTTTAATACAGCCGGGAATAATTAAAGTCTCAATCGCCTTTAATGCGCTTCATCCCAATTCTTAGCCGCTTGGGCTTCCACAACAAGAGGTACAGATAAGGATAAGCGAGGGGCGCAAGCATTCTGCATCACTTCTCTGACATGCTGCATCAACTTATCGGTTTCAGCCTCCGGAGCCTCAAAAATCAACTCATCATGGACCTGCAACAACATTCGTGATTTTGGTGATTTCTTTTTCAAAACAGCCGGCATGGCTATCATTGCACGGCGGATAATATCAGCTGCTGTACCTTGTATCGGTGCGTTAATGGCAGCTCGTTCAGCAAATGCGCGCCGCGCCGGTATTTTACTATCAATCTCACGCAAATAAATACGTCGCCCGAAAAGGGTAGAGACATAGCCCTGTGCGTGGGCCTCTTGCTTGACCGCTTCCATATAATCCTTGATGCCCGGGAACTTTTCAAAATAGGCCTTGATATAGATACTCGCTTCACCTCGTGAAATGCCCAACTGGTTCGCAAGTCCAAAAGCCGAAATGCCATAAATAATCCCGAAATTAATTGCCTTAGCGCGGCGGCGTGTTTCAGGTGTCATATCTGCCAAAGGCACACCAAACATTTCTGAGGCCGTCATCGCATGAATATCCTGACCATCAGCAAATGCCTGACGCAGGGAGTCTATATCGGCAATATGCGCGAGTAATCGCAATTCAATCTGACTATAATCCGCGCTCACGAGGAGATTACCCTTATCTGCAACAAAGGCCGTTCGAATACGCCGCCCATCCTCTGTACGAATAGGGATATTCTGCAAGTTGGGATCTGACGAGGCTAATCGTCCCGTTGTTGTTGACGCTAGTGAATAAGAAGTGTGAATACGCCCTGTATCGGGATTGATAAATTCGGGCAAGGCATCTGTATAGGTGGACTTAAGTTTTGCCAATCCGCGCCAGTCAAGCACTTGTGCTGCCAAATCATGTCCTTCAGCGGCCAGGCCTTCCAACACATCCGCACCCGTCCCCCATGCGCCGGTTTTAGTTTTCTTACCCCCCGGCAGTCCCATTTTATCAAACAAAATATCGCCGAGTTGTTTGGGGCTGGCGATATTAAAAGTCTCACCGGCCAACTTGTAGATATCGTCTTCCATTGCAGTCATTTTCTGAGAAAATTCTCCTGACAAGCGAGAAAGCACATTACGATCAACAGAAATACCGTTTTTCTCCATATCTACAATCACAGGCACTAGGGGTTTCTCGGTCGTCTGATAGACACTCACCACCCTATCCTTGACGAGTTCGGACCGCATTATCTGCCAAAGCCTAAAAGTGATGTCAGCATCCTCTGCAGCATAGGGCGCGGCTTTGTCAAGCGGCACCTGATCAAATGTAATTTGTGACTTGCCCGAACCTAGCAACTCCTTAATGGAGATGGGCTTATGCCCCAAATAGAGCTTGGAAAGTTCATCCATACCGTGACCGCGCTGACCTGCGGCAAGGGCATAGGACATCAACATCGTATCCTCAACCGGATGAACATCAATCTTGCGCTGCGTGAGGACCTGTAAATCGAATTTTGCATTTTGCAGGATTTTCATAATGGATGCATCTTGCAAGATTGGCTTGAGCCGCGCCAAAACATCCACCTCTGCGAGTTGCTGTGGCACATCATCGGCAAGAGCAAGCCCTTCACCAATGCCATGCGCGAGCGGAATATAACAGGCATGACCTGGGCGGGTGGCAAGTGACACGCCCACCAGACGACAACTCACCGCGTTAAGGCCATCGGTCTCTGTATCAATTGCCACATGACCACTCGCGATAGCAGCTTCAATCCAATTATCAAGCACGGCCATATCCGTTACACATTCATAAACTGCAGCATCAATAGGCGGCATGTCAGTCACAACCGATGGCAAGTCATTTGCAGCACTTTCCATCGCACCCGAAGAATAAACCGCAGGCGTTTTAGCCGCCAGTTCAGGCGAAGCTTCATAATCCTCAACGCTCAGGTCATAGCGTTTACCGACACGCTTAGACAGTGTGTTGAATTCCATTGCCTTTAGGAATCCCATTAACTTCTTAGCCTCTGGCGATGTCAGACCCATATCATTTAAATCAATCGGCAGAGGTGTATCCATTCGAAGCGTTACAAGTTCTCGGCTTATCCGTGCCTGATCAGCAAATTCAATAAGATTCTCACGACGTTTATTCTGTTTAATTTCTCCAGCGCGTTCGAGAAGTGTGTCCAAGTCCCCATATTGATTAATCAACAGAGCCGCCGTTTTAATGCCAATACCCGGCACACCGGGCACATTATCCACGCTATCTCCGGCAAGGGATTGAACATCAATCACACGCTCAGGGCCAACTTCAAATTTTTCCAGCACCTCCGCAGGGCCAATTTTTTTATCCTTCATTGTATCAATCATGTTCACCCGTTCAGTCACGAGCTGCATGAGATCTTTATCAGAGGACACAATCGAAACCCTTGCGCCATTGTGCGTGGCAGCATGAGTATAGGCCGCAATCAAATCATCGGCCTCATAGCCCTGCAACTCTACCGAAGGAATACCAAATGCTTTCACAGCTTCTCGTACTAGAGGTAATTGAGGCACCAAATCTTCAGGTGGCGCATCTCGATTGGCTTTATACTCTGGGTATATGTCATTTCTGAATGTTTTGCCGGAAGCATCAAAAATTACAGCAAGGTGTGTCGGGCTTTCTTCTGCCGCCATATCATCCAGCAGCCGCACCAACATATTGCAGAACCCGGCAACCGCGCCAACTGGTAATTTGTCACTTTTTCTTGTAAGTGGCGGCAATGCATGGAAAGCACGAAAAATATAACCAGAACCATCAACGAGATAAAGGTGATCAGATTTTTTGAGGCTCATACGGCCACTCCTTGCTTTTAGTTTTAGTCTTTGCCTTGAACAGACTGCGTGCTAGTTCTGATAATAACTTGAGGAAGAATAATGCAGAATTTAACCAACCCTGACAATAATATTGATGGCGATATTGAAAACGCTATCACAGCAGAAGGGCTAACAAAAACATATCAGGCCAGCGGCAATCAGTCCGAAAAAAAAGCCCTTAAAAATGTTGATCTTGAAATTCCTCGTGGGATGATTTTTGGCCTTTTGGGGCCTAATGGTGCCGGAAAATCCACTTTCATCAATATTCTTGCCGGACTTGTCATAAAGTCTTCAGGCAAAGCATCTGTCTGGGGGTTTAATATTGACGAGAATCCACGAATGGCTCGTGCATCTATAGGTGTTGTCCCTCAAGAAATTAATTTCGACCCCTTCTTCACCCCGCTTGAGTCTCTTGATTTACAGGCGGGGCTTTATGGGGTTAAGACTAATCAAAGACGCAGCATGGAGATTCTGGAAACACTGGGTCTTGGCGATAAGGCTAATGCCTATTCGCGCACGCTATCGGGTGGCATGCGACGACGTTTACTGATTGCTAAAGCCCTCGTGCATCAACCGCCCATTCTGGTGCTGGACGAACCAACTGCCGGGGTGGATATTGAACTGCGCCACCAACTTTGGACCTATGTTCGCGCCCTTAACGAACAAGGTGTTACGATTGTACTAACAACGCATTATCTTGAAGAAGCCCAAGCGCTCTGTGACCGGATTGCAATCATTGACCATGGCGATCTCGTTATTTGTGATGACACACCAAAACTGCTGAGCCTATTGGATAGCAAAACACTTTTGCTTCGTCCCGAAACAACACTCTCTGAGGTGCCGGCAGGTCTGGAGAGCTATCACACAACTCTTCAATCAGATGGCAAGCTGGCACTAACATTTAACCCACGAGAAAAAACCGCACTGCAAGTGCTGGATGATGTGCGACAAAAAAACATCTCAATTACAGACCTAGAAACAGAGAGCACAAACCTTGAAGATGTGTTCATGAAATTAACGGGTAATCAGATGGCCCCACCCAATCAGGCAGGCTAATTTAATGAAGCGGCTCATCGTCATTTGTGGTGACCAACTCAATCCAATGTCGCAAATTTTCAGTGACTTTAACCCCGAGCATGACGCAATCGTCATGACGGAAGCCATTGAGGAAGCCACTCCCAGACAGCATAAAAAAAGACTTATTATGTTTTTTGCGGCCATGCGCCACTTCCGCAATGCCCGCCGTGCGGAGGGGAAGAAAGTATTTTATTATGCGCTTGATGACGCAACTGAAAAACAACAAGCACCTCAAAGCATTACTGAGGGCATGCTTCGCGCAGCCAAAGAATTCGAACCAGATCAAATATTCATCACACGTACCGGTGACTGGCGGATTCAAGAGGCCCTCACCAAAGCTGCAGGCAATCGGTTGGTGTTGGTGGAAGATGATAATTTTTTCACCACGCCGGATGATTTTGTAAAATTTGCAAAAGGCCGCAAAAAACTTGTTCTCGAAGATTTTTATCGCCCGCTGAGGCGCAAAACCGGCTGGTTGATGGATGGTAATGATCCCGTTGGCGGGCAATGGAATTTTGACAAAGATAATCGCAAAAGTTTTGGTAAAGACGGCCCCCCTTTCATCCCCACGCGCCAACCCTTTGAACCAGATGATGTTACGCGTTCAGTTCAAGCTATGGTTGACCGTATGTTCCCCGATTCACCCGGGAAAAGTTTGGGATTTGCCGAACCCGTAACACCGGACCAAGCGCGACAAGCACTCAAGGATTTTATCGCCTTTCGGCTCCCAGATTTTGGCACTTATGAGGACGCCATCGCAACAGGATATGTGACGCTCTATCACTCCAGGCTATCAGCGGCGATGAATTTACATCTGATTTCCCCGACGGAAGTTTGTGAAGCTGCCCTTGAGGCCTATGCAAAAGGGGATGCCCCTATAAATGCTGTCGAAGGTTTTATCCGCCAAATTTTAGGGTGGCGAGAATTTGTGCGGGGGCTTTACTGGCACTATATGCCGGATTATGCAGGATTAAATAAACTTGGTGCCAATGAAGAGGTTCCTGAATTCTTTTGGACAGGCGAAACCGATATGGCCTGTGTTGCCGACGCACTTAACAGCGTATTGTCTGAAGGCTATGCCCATCATATTCAGCGACTAATGGTCCTCGGACTATTCCTGATGCAATATGGTGCGAACCCTTATGCCGTGCATGAGTGGCATATGGGTCTTTACCTAGATGCAATTGACTGGGTGTCACTGCCAAATGTTGTCGGCATGAGCCAGTTTGGTGATGGTGGCATTATGGGTACAAAACCCTATGCGGCCTCAGGAGCCTATATTGATCGAATGTCGGATTGCTGTAAGACCTGCCCTTATTCGCCCAAGAATGCACATGGGCCGGGAGCTTGCCCTGTCACTACCCTGTATTGGGATTTTCTTGCGCAACATGAACAGCAATTTAGGAAAAATCCACGCATGGCATTCCAATTGAAAAACCTCGATAGGAAAGACCCCGAAGAACTCGCTTCAATCCGAGAAACTGCTAAAGCACTGCGTCATAAATGTGCGCGTGGCACAAGAATTTAAAGATTTGGGCAAAGTTAGCTATCTTCCTCAAGAGGTAAGCGCCCTCGAAGGGTAAGCGGTAATTGTGACAACATAAATATTCCTGTTGCCGGTGATATGACAAAAGTTCTGAAGATTACCCAATTTTCTTCACTTAAATATCGCCAAGCCAATTCATTACCAATACATGCAGTTAGGAAAAAAAGTCCCCAACGAAAACTGAGTTGAAACCAGGTTGTCTCGGTTAACCTAAATTGAGTCCCGAAAAAAACCTGCATCATAGCTTTCCCACGTAAAAGTCCACCAAGCATAACACCTGCCATGACAAATGAAGAAATTGATGGTTGGATTTTAATAAGCAATTTTTCCGATGACAAAATTGCTGTAGCTGTCAGCACGCCAGAAAACAGCGTTGAAAAAACCACAAATTTGGCTAAACGGCGCTCTACCAACCAGAAATAAAGTAACATGAAAGCCGAGACGGTGACCCCAGCTATTGCTGCCGCATAAAGTCCATAAATACGATAAAATATAAAAAAACTCGCCAGAGGCAGAATTTCACTAAAAAAGGAACCGAGACGCATCGATTTTGAATAATTCATAAATTGGGTCTCTGAGCCGCTCTTGAACGGCTTTCGAGGGGCTTTAGCCTTTCAACAGAAAAGTTGGTTATGGTTTTCATATTATATTTACGAAAAAAAATTGAAAATAGATGTTTTTTGTTATTGCAACTCATTATCATTTAGAATAAGAACCCAATTGAGATTAATTCTCAAATGCACGGCTTATGCAATATGGAGGAAATTGTGCAAATGAATTATAATTTAATATCCTCAAGACTTTTGAGAAGTTTTGCAGGTTGCTTAGTATTGTTGGCGTTTAGCCTTTCTAATACTTTAGCCCAAACTACTGATGAGATTATTGTTAAGGGTAAAGTTCTTTATTCGGATCAGGTTAATTCTCTTAAAACACCGGTTCCAATCCTTAACGTTCCTCAAAGTTTATCTATTATAACAGATGAAGATATCAGATCGCAGGGATTCCGTTCTATTGGCGATATAGCCAGATATACACCAGGTGTGAACACGTCACAAGGCGAAGGGCACCGTGATGCAATAGTCTTTAGAGGCGTTCGCTCTACTGCAGACTTTTATATGGACGGCATTAGAGACGACGTACAGTATTATCGTTCGCTATATAACTTAGAGCAGGTAGAAATCTTGCGCGGACCTAATGCCCTACTTTTTGGTAGGGGCGGAACAGGCGGTATAGTTAACCGTGTGACAAAAAAAGGTCAAATAGGTGAGGAATTTGGATCGATTGATTTAGGTTTTGACACATTCGGAGCCTATGATTTTTCTTTTGATTTTAACACCCCACTCAGTGACAACATGGCTCTAAGGGTTAATGCTCACAATGATTACCTAGAAAACCATAGAGACTATTATGATGGCGATAGGTATGGCTTCAACCCAACCCTCAAAATCCAAATTGGCGATAAAACTTCTTTAGATCTTTCATACGAACACGCTAATCACGAAAGATTTATTGATAGAGGTGTGCCGACCGCTAATGGGGTGCCTGTAGAAGCATTCGAAAAAATTACTTTTGGTGATCCTGATATAAATGTCACAACATTGAAGGCCGACATTGTTAAAGGTATCCTGAGCCACGAATTCTCTGACACCCTAAAGGGTAATATTGTTGTGCAACATAGCGATTTTGAGAAAATGTACCAAAATCTCTATGCATCTGATTACGACGCCACTACAAATATTGTAGAAATGGATGGTTATCGTGACCCTACAGAACGCAATAATTTAATAGTTTCAGGTAATTTAGTTAGTGAATTCAATACTGGAAGCATCGGTCATACTGTTTTACTTGGTGCAGAACAAGTTGATACTGAGAATAAGAATTTCCGTTTCAATACATATTTCTCAAATACTCAAGACGATAATGAGACTTTCAACGTAACCAGACCAATGAATTTTGCAACAAATGCAGCAGGTCAGGCAAGCACTGTAGACTTCACAACCGACCTGAAAAACAGAACAACCTCAGACATTAAAGTCACGTCTTTCTTTATCCAAGACCAGATTGATTTATCTGACCAATTTAAAATTATGTTGGGCGGTCGCTTTGACTCATTTGACATTACGGTGGTTGACGTTGACGATGCTGTCACAACATCCAGAAAAGATGAGGAATTCTCTCCAAGAGCAGGTTTAATTTTTAAACCTCAGGAAAATACATCTTTCTTCGTAAGCTACAGTGAAAGTTTCTTACCTAGATCTGGTGAGCAGTTTAAGACTCTATCTGCATCAAACGCGCGTCTTGACCCTGATGTATTTGAAAATACTGAAATTGGTTTCAAATGGGATATTCAGGATGACCTAAGTTTCACACTCAGCTACTTCGACAGCGAGCAAGTTCAAGCTACTAGAGATAGCGTAACAGGCGAAACTTCAG
>NYTN01000091.1 GCA_002683515.1 Rhodobiaceae bacterium | reverse complement strand
ATTGAGTCTGAGGGTTTTTACTTAACTCAGACACTTACATTCGATAAATACACATTAAAATCTATAACTGGTGAAAGAAGTCACGAGGAAATTCTTGCTAGCACTTACACCGGAGAGGCATATAACAGCCTTTACGATGCTTCTCGGAATACCTTACGAGACCAGTTCCAGCAAGAGTTTAGACTTACTTCTAATTTTGATGGTCCACTTAACTTCGTGAGTGGTATAGCCTACTACGAAGAAGATGTGGAATTTGTTGTTTTTGGAGGTCTTGGCTTTTTATCACTCTTTGGTCTAGGGACAGACTTCTATGATGTAGCCGAGGTTCAAGCATCAGTTCAGAATCGTGAAAGCCAAGCATTATACATTGACGGTAGTTACGATGTCTCAGACAGGTTAAAATTAACACTTGGTGTCAGACACACTGAAGACGAAAAAACTTTTGAGCGTTATCAATATGGTGCTGTTGGAGCTGCCTCCACTATAGCTGGGTTTGCAACTGTAAATGCCAATACTTATAGCGGATCTCATGGTAATCCTTTACCAGAAGCCGCATACGCATTTGTTTACAAAGACTCAAAGGATTTTGAGGCGGATACATTTAGGTTTGTTGCTGATTATCAGCTTAATGATGATGTGATGCTTTACGCAAGTTATGCAACGGGTTTTATTTCCGGCGGTTTCTCAGAAACTTGTGGATCGGTTCAATATTGCACACCTTATGATGATGAAGAAAATGTTAACATTGAGTTAGGTTTTAAAAGTGACCTGATGGATGGTCGCCTCCGTCTTAATGGTTCTGTTTTTCAAACAGAGTATGAGAACCTGCAGCGTGATACTGTGATTAACAAAGATGTTGGTGGTGCCGACTTTCAGGAAACAATATCTGTCAATGAAGGTGAATCAACTGCACGCGGTTTAGAGCTTGAGGCTACTTATTTGGCATCTGAAAACCTTCGCTTTGATGGGTTTCTAGGCCTACTGGATCACGAATACGATAGTTTTGCGCCACTAATAAACCGTGGAACTTTTGTCAACGGTGCTTCAACACCCGGTGTTAACGTAAATCCTGACTTGTCTGGTCTGAACGTACCGTTTTCTCCGGAAGTAACTTATGGTTTGACTGCTGCTTATTTCCAAGATTATGACACAGCAACCATTACTTATAGTGCTAGCCTTCATTACAGAGATGAGATGGAAATTAGTCCTTTCCCAGCTAATGCTCAGGGGCTTGATGCTAATGGTAACTTTATAATCCAGCAAAAAGCCAATACGCAGGCTGAGGATAGAACATTAATAGATGCATTTATTATGTTTGAGCCTAATGACAGTGTTTCTTTAACACTTTGGGGTAAAAACTTAACAAATGAAATTTATCAACAATCATCTAATCCTGTTGGAACTTTGTGGAATTTTGCTACATTCGGTGAGCCACGATCAATGGGGGTTCGGGCGTCATTTAACTTCTAAGTTAATAACACTCATTAAAAAGCCGGGTTAATACCCGGCTTTTTTTTTAACTTAAAATTTATTGGGTATTTATGAAAAATCATAAGATTGAGAGACTACGGAGCTTATTAAAACAGAATGAATTTGGTGGCATTGTTTTATCCAATTCTGATAATGTATTTTATACTTCGGGATATAATAATGTAATGGACGGATGGCAATTGCCGGAGCCAATATCTGCGGTGTTCGTACCCGCAGACTCAACTAAACCGGTTATTTTATGCATCCCTGAGGCAAGCCTTATAGGCATAATTGTGTCTGAAAGAGAAGGCCATCCGATATATTTTGATAAGATTGCCACTTTTGATCTACTAAACTTTTGTAAGACTGCTAGAGCCCAAGATGCTTACATGCAGCTCGGCGAAGATGTTTCTTTACGTCTACAAGAAATTTCAAAACATATTATAGGTGATTGCAAAAAAAATCTAATTTTGTCTCTTGAACAAATTATTGGTTCATATGGCTCCCCAAAGCCTATTCTTTTTGACGACATGAGAATTGCCTATAGGCTGTCACAAAAGATTGATTTTAATTTTGAAGATGGTTTTGAGCTCGTGATTGAGGCGCGGTCGGTTAAAACGCCTGAAGAGATTACTTTATTTTGCGAAAGCGGAATTAAAGCCGACAGTGTGATGTCTCATACAGTTAATCAGTTAGGTGTTGGCGCTAAGTGGTGTGATGTAGAAAAATCTGTAGCCCACTTTATGATTGATGAGGGTATTGATCCCTTGCCGACAAGCCCAATGCTTTTTGGCGGAAGCTACGATTTGGTTTTCCGGCCCGATTTGTTCCGAACTCATTATGATAGCCCCTTTGAGGAAGGTCAAATTGCTATATTAGAAACACAGGGTAAGTATAAAAATATATGGCTAGATATCAATAGAACCGCTCACATCGGAAAACCCCCTAAGGAGTATCTTGAGCAGCATGAAATTGTAAAGAGATGTTTTTTGGATGTTGTCAGTAGACTGAAGCCGGGAAAAAATTCTTCTGAAATCTGTGCTCAGGCTAGAGAAGAAATCTCATACTCACTGGACTCGCCGGACAAGCTCTTAATGATAGTTCATTCTATTGGCCATGTGCCGCTTGAAAGCCCGAAGGCATTTCCTTCTACTGGTTTAGACTCGGCGCTAGAAGGATTTGAAATTAAGAAAAATATGATCCTTAGTTTTGACTGTTTGTATTTTGGAAGCAAGCTTGGCCCATCTCATATGGAAAATGTTTTTGTTATTAATGAAAACAATAGTTATTCCATTTATCAATACCCTATAGATTTAATTGAAGTTCATTAGGAGTTAATATGTTTGAAAATTCCCAGTTGTATAAGGCTTATCGGGATATGAAGCTGATAAGAGAATTTGAGGAGCGCATACGTGCAGAGTACCAACAAGGAAAATTACCAGGTTTTATTCATATGTACAGAGCTCAGGAAGCGATCGCAGTAGCGGTATGCATGAATTTAACTGATCAAGACTATATCGCCAGTACTCATAGGGGGCACGGCCACTGTATAGCTAAAGGCTGTACGGTTGAAGATATGTTACTTGAGTTGTGTTGCAAAGACGAGGGTATTTGCAGGGGCAAGGGGGGATCCATGCATATTGCTGATATGAGCAAAGGTATGCTCGGGGCAAATGCTATTGTTGGAGCTGGACCTCCCATCGCTGCTGGTGCTGCTTTAACAGCTAAAACGCTTAAAAATGGATGTGTGTCGGTTGCTTTTATTGGTGATGGTGCGTCCGATCAGGGAACGGTAGCTGAGGCATTAAACTTGGCAGTTGTGTTAAATTTACCAATGATTTTCATGTATGAAAATAATTACTATGCTGAATTCACAAAAAACCCTAAACCCGATGGAAGGATTGCTGAGCGAGCAGGAGCATTTGGTATGCCATCTGTTTGTATTGATGGTAGCGATTTTTTCGCAGTCTATGATGCTGCCAAAAATGCAGTAGAAAGAGGAAGAGCCGGGGGTGGGCCAACTGCTATTGAAGCGATTGTTCCAAGATATTACGGACATTTTGAAGGTGATGCTCAACAATATCGCGAAAGAGATGAGGTTAAATCTTCACGGTCGATGTCTGATCCGATTAAAAAGTTTTTACAAGACCCAAGGTCTGAAGGTTTATCTAAGAATGAAATTGAAAAGCTGGATAATGAAATTTCTGAACTTATAGAAAATGGTTTGGAAAAAGCCTATTCAGCTTCAGAGCCATCGTATGAGCAGTTGTTCACTGATGTTTACGTAAATTATAAGGGGCATTGATATGTCTAGAATTTCAATAAGAGAAGCAATAAACAAGACGCTCCATGAGGAAATGGCAAGAGATCAAAGTATTATTCTTATTGGTGAAGATGTCGCAAGTAAACATTCTGGTGGAGTATATGGGGTAACTTTGGGTTTATCAGATAAATTCGGGACTGAGCGTGTTATAGACACTCCGATTACTGAGTCTGCTATTATAGGCGCTGCTGGCGGCGCGGCCCTTACTGGCTTGAGGCCAGTGGCGGAATTGATGTTTATTGATTTTCTTGGTGTTTGTCTTGATCAACTTATGAACCAGATTGCCAAATTCAGGTATATGTTTGGTGGCAATGTCACCACACCTGTAACAATCAGAACTATGATTGGTGCTGGTGCTGGAACCGGTCCTCAGCATTCACAAATTTTATATCCACTACTTGTTTCCATACCTGGTATTAAGGTTGTGGCTCCTAGCAATGCTTACGATGCTAAAGGGTTATTGGCGCAGGCTATAAGAGATGATGACCCTGTTGTTTTTTGTGAGCATAAGGCCATTTATGATGAGATTGCAGAGGTTCCAGATGAGGAATTTGTAATCCCTTTCGGGGAGGCCCGTAAAGTTTGTGAAGGTAAAGATATAACAATAGTTGCCTTTTCCCGCATGGTTCTTTTTGCTGAACAAGCCGCCAAAAAACTCAGCTCTGAAGGTATTTCAGTTGAGGTAATTGACCCAAGAACTCTGTCTCCTTTGGATGATAAGTCTATCATTGAAAGTGTTGAAAAAACTGGGAAACTGCTGATAGTCGATGAGGCTAATCCCTATTGCAGTATGGCATCAGAAGTTTCAAGTGTAGTTGCTGAGAAAGCTTTTCACGCTTTGAAGGCGCCTATACGAAAAATTACTTCTCCGCATACACCTGTGCCCGCAAGCCCGACGCTCGAGACATTTTATGTGCCGTCTTTATCGCAGATAGAAGAAATCGTACGTGAATTATCAAATTATTGACTTAATCTTTTTATTGGTAACCCGACATGAAAAAAAGCAGCAAACAAATATCATCTCTAATAATATTGTTTTTATTTGTATTCTTCCCAGAAACTTTGAGGTCTCAGGAAGTAAAGTCAGGTGAGGTGCTTTTTAATGAAAACTGCGCTTCATGTCACGACGGCAGTGTTCCAAAGGCCCCGCATGTAATATCTTTTAATTTTTCATCTCCACAGTCACTTCTGACGTCTATGACGAATGGGGTAATGAAACAACAATCTGCGCATTTGCTTCTAGAAGAAAAGACTAGAATTGCAAACTATCTATCGGGGACAGATAAGGGGGAAGCAGAAAACTATGAAATCAAACGTTGTAACCAACCTATAAAATTTGCCACAACCCAAAATGAACAAAATACAGTAAAAAGCTGGGGGTTTGATGGCCGAAACACAAGAAAAGTTTCATCAGAATTGTCAGGTTTAAGTGTAGGAAACGTCTCAGGTCTAAAACTTAAGTGGGCCTTTGCTTATCCTGGCGCAACAAGAGCTAGATCTCAGCCAGTAATTCATGATGGCGTGATTTATGTTGGGTCTCAACATGGCAAAGTATATGCCATTGATTTGGATACAGGTTGCACCTTCTGGTCATATCAGGCTCAGGCGGAGGTAAGAAGTGCTATCAGCATAGTAAAATCCGCAAATTCACCTGATGAGGGTCTGATTATTTACTTCGGTGATTTTAATGGTGCAGTGTATGCATTGAACGGTTTGACCGGTGAGGAGATTTGGAAAACTCATCTGAATGATCATAAAGACACAATAATTACAGGTTCGCCTAAATTTTATGATGAGGTCTTATATGTTCCCATGTCTTCGAACGAATGGGCCTCTGCTGCTGACCCAAGCTACGAATGCTGCTCATTTAGAGGCGGGATTGCAGCTTTTCATGCTAAAGACGGAAGCTTAAAGTGGAAGAGCTATTCCATCCAAGAAAACCCAAAAGATACAGGCAAAAGAAATCCTCTAGATATTCCTATACTTGCGCCATCCGGTGTGCCGATATGGAATTCCCCTACCATTGATGCCAAACGGCAGCTTCTTTATGTCGGTACCGGAGAGTCTTATACATCTCCGGCAGCCCCAACAAGTGATGCAGTGCTTGCATTCAGTCTGACAGATGGAAAAATGGTTTGGCACAGGCAGCTTCTCGCAGGTGATGCTTGGAACATGAGTTGTTTTATTGGTTCAAATTACAACTGTCCTGAAGAAGATGGTCCAGACATGGATATAGGGGCCTCGGTAATTCTCATTGAGGATGAAAAGAAAGGGGAAATTATTGTCGTGGGGCAAAAAAATGGCATTGTACATGGGTTAAGCCCAGATAATTTTGGTAAGATTATTTGGCAAACTAAAATTGGTGTTGGCGGTTATGCCGGTGGTGTACATTGGGGCATGGCAGCTGAAGGTTCAAAAATCTTTGCACCAAATGCGGATACAAATTTTATTGGTCGATTTAAAGACGAGGACAGAAGGCCTGGCCTTTATGCAATAGACGCCTTTTCTGGTGAAAAGATATGGTACAAAAAAGCAATCGATCAGTGTAAGTTGAAGGACAAACCGGCTTGTGATCCAGGCTTGTCAGCTGCTGTTTCCGCTACTGATGGGTTGGTTTTTGCAGGTGGGTTTGATGGCATTTTGAAAGCTTATAATGCTAATAATGGAAACATTTTATGGCAGTACAATACTAATCAGTCCTTTAGCTCAATTTCAGGTCACCACGCATATGGTGGTTCCATTGAAGCAGATGGTCCAGTTCTTTATAAAGGGCACGTGCTAGTTAATTCAGGCTATCTTTATGGCTCTAGAATGGCAGGAAATGTTCTCTTAAACTTTTCAATTGACTGAATTAGTTACTTGAGATGATTGGTAGTACAGGAAGCAAAATATGAGTAAAATTAAAGCGATAACTATCCCAAAATGGGGTATTGAAATGAAAAAAGGTACTATTGGCAACTGGCTGGTTGGTGTTGGTGAAACCATTAGCAATGGTGATGAGATTGTTGAGATCGAAACAGATAAAATTACAAATTGTTTTGAAGCTACTTCAGATGGAAAGCTAATTAAAGTTATTGCTAATGAGGGTGAAGAACTTCCGGTCGGTCATTTGATTGGCCTGATGTCTGACGAGGTTGTTGATGAAGTTGAAATCGAGGCTTTTATATCTAACTTCATGCCCCCAACATTTGACTAAGTTTTAAATTAAACAGACACATTAAATTTTATATTTATTTTTTCTTGGTTACTTCCAAGAAAGCTTGGTGGGTGTTTAATAGTTTTTTGATTTTCGTTTAGTTCAAATTTACTGATCTTGTCTATTAAGATTCTAAAGTTAGAAATTAGTTATAAGTCAGTTTCAGGCAACTGAAATATTGGATCATTAGCAGTCAGTCGTTTGTAAAAAATATATTAATAGGAATAAACCTCAGGATCCATCATATTTTTGGTAATCTATAATTAATCTTTACTAATTTTATAGGCGATCACGTAATCACCTGGCGGAGTGGCTAGTACAGGAGAGCCGCCTGCAGCAACAATAATATACTGTTCATTGTTTTGGGAAATATAACTCATTGGTGATGCATGGGCTGCTGTAGGGAGCCTTTGTTTCCAGACTACTTCGCCAGTATTGATATCAAAACCTCTGATATAAAAATCTGTTGTTGCTGCAATGAAAATCAACCCTGTATCTGTAACAAGCGGCCCACCAATATTGGGAACCCCTTTAATAAACCATACTGGAAAGGGGGCTAGGTCTCGGGTTGTGCCTAGTGGGACTTGCCAGTCAATATCTCCACTAATTAGATCAATTGAGGCCAGCGTTCCCCATGGTGGAGGCGTACAAGGGATAGCGAGTGGGGAAAAAAAACCTAGCCATCGCTGATTACAAAAGGGGGTGCCCTCGGAAGGTTCAATAAAAGAGAACTTTTTGTCCAGCCTTTTTTTCTGCCGATCAACTTCAGCTTGGGCGCATTTCTCTCTTGGAATTAATTTAACAATACTTGCCATGTGTAATGTATTAACAATAAGTTTCTTATTTACCGGGTCTAGCGCAGGCCCCCCCCAATTATGCCCTCCAAATGAACCAGGAAAATGAATGGATCCCTCCTCAGACGATGGCGTGTAGATACCTTCATATCTCAATTCTTTGAATTTTTTCTTGCAGGCGCCTCTATCAAAGGGAGTAAGGCCCCAAATATCATCCTCACTAAAATTTAGGTTCATCAAGCTCTTTGGCTTGGTTGGGAAAGGCTGTGTGGGGGCTGTGTAATCTCCAGTGATTGTCCCTTTGGGAACGGGCCTTTCTTCAATTGGGAAAATAGGTTCACCGGTTTCACGGTTCAGTAAAAAAATATGACCCATTTTTGTTGTTTGCGCTAGAGCACGAACAATTTTTCCATCAAGTTCATAGTCATAGAGTGTTGGCTGCGATGGTATGTCGAAGTCCCAAATATCATGATTAACTGCTCTAAAGTGCCATTTTACTGCGCCTGTTTTTTGCGAAAGCGCAACTATGGAACTTGAATAGTAATCAGAGCCGTTTCTATGCCCACCATAATAATCTGGGGATGTGTTGCCCGTAGGAACATAAATTAGTCCAAGTTGATCATCGGCAGAAATAAAAGACCAAACGTTGGTTGTACCTCTTTGATATATTTCTTTAGTTTCGTTATTCAAAATTGGCTTTGAATTGGGGGGGATGGTATCCCAGACCCATTCAAGTTGACCCGTTTGAAGATCATAGGCTCTCACAATCCCGCTGGGAACGTCAGTTGATATATTATCTGCAATAGCGCTACCTGTAACCAATAAGGTGCTGGTTATCAATGGAGGGGTTGTAAGGGAGTAGTCAGAGGGGTTAAAATCTCCAAGACCTTCAGTGAGGATTATTTCACCATTAACGGCAAAATTATTACATTTATCTCCGGTCGTGGCATCCAAAGCAATAATTCTAGCGTCCATGGTTGGGGCGAAAATCATATATTTGCACTTTGCTGTGTCATTGAGTGCTGGGTTCGTCCAGGAGCTAACTCCCCTACATCTAGGCACGCCAAAATTTGAGAGATCAACCCCAGGATCGTAGGCCCAATTGACTGATCCATTTTCAGGGTTTAGTGAAATCACACGATTATATGGTGTACAGTAAAAAAGAGCATTATTGAAATGAATGGGGGTAGCTTGGAAACCAGTTTGAAGAGGTCTTTTCCCAGAAACTCCATCAATAAAATTGTCTCCTTCCCTGAAATCACCAGAACGATGTGTCCATGCGATATCCAGCTTTTTTATATTATTTAAATTAATTCTTGAGTCACTTATAAAGTGTCCCCCTTTGGCTGTTCCGCCAACATGAGGCCAATGTGAGATGGAGCTGGACGTAGTTATATTGTTAGCTGACTGATTAACCTTTTGATTATCAGATTTGTTAATGCTTCGATCGCCCTCCAATGAGTTTGGAAAAGCATTTGTCTGATTAGATGACAAAAAGGATAAGGCTAAGAGTATTAAAAAATAGGCCGAAAATTTTGACATAATGTACTTTTAACCCTGTATAAAAAAATTAACCTTTTTATTTTAGATAAATAGTTTGGAGATTACTATGGCTAGTAAAAGTTTGTTAGAGGGAAGGAAGGCGATTGTAACAGGTGGCGCCTCCGGGATTGGTGAAGCAATTGTTCAGGCCTTTGTCAAAGAAGGTGCGGAAGTTTTGGTTGTGGACATTCCAGAAAGTAAAATTTCAAATTCTTTAGATAGAAACCCTAAAGTAACGCCTTTAGAAATTGATATCACTGATAAAAATGCACCAGATGTCATCACCTCAAAGGCAATTGAGTCAATGGGCGGTTTTGATGTTCTCGTAAACAATGCAGGCATTTCTCTGCCCAATACAGTTGAGGATGACGGAGATGATATCTGGGAGCGTACAATGGCGGTAAATGTCACCTCCATGTTTAAAATTTCTCATTCTGCTGTGCCAGAGCTAAAAAAATCAGACACAGGAAGAATTATTAATCTTGGTTCTATAATGTCTGATATGGGTGGGCCTGGCCTGTTCGTTTACGGCACATCAAAACATGCAGTTGCCGGAATGACAAAATCGATGGCTGTGGATCTAGGACAATATGGTATTACTGTCAACTACCTCCAGCCTGGTGCAGTTGTAACATCTTTATCAGCACCTTTTTTCGAGGATGATGATTTCCGCAATTATTGGATTGAAAAAGCCCCCATTGGTAGGCTTGGACAACCTAGTGATGTTGCACACGCGGCAGTTTTTCTTGCGCAGAAAGAAAGCCAGTTTATCTCCGGTCTTGGTTTGAATGTTGATGGCGGAGCTATTGTAAAATTTTAGAAGTTAAGATTATTTAAAATATTCGGGTTTTCCGATTGGCCAGACCCATCCATGTTGCGCCATACCCCCATCAACCGTAATTACTTCTCCGGTAACGAATTTTGAAGAAGGAGCAACGAGGTAAATAGTTGTCTCTGCCACATCCCAGACATCACCAAAACGTTTCATTGGATTGGCACTGTGAAATTCCTGCAAAGCCTCAGGTGGGTACTGCGTAACGCCTTCGGTTTCAATCGCGCCGGGGGCTAT
>NYTN01000090.1 GCA_002683515.1 Rhodobiaceae bacterium | reverse complement strand
TATCAAACGCATCGTCGTATTGAGTGGCCTGAACGTCAGTAATCGGCTTAGTCTTAAGTTGATACGTTCTCATATCTGTTTGGATGCCGTCAGGCGTCACTTGTTCGTACCCATTGCCCAGCGCAAAACGACGAACGCGCCGTGACTTATTAATGGTCTGACCAAATTCAAACAAATCTTCAGACCCGATGCTGGTGGTTGTCGTTCTCTTTGGAAACAGGGTAGGTTGTGCCATTTGCTTATCTCCCTGACGAGATCATTCCGCCAGGACGCATCTCCCGCATGATAACGTCTTTAACAGCACCCTCAATTCCTTTAGCTAGCTGATTACCTTGCGAGCCCTTTGTGGATGATTCCGAGCCTCCGCCGTTACTGATATTGACAACAACACTACTGTTGATGTCTCCTCCCATACCCTTACCCATATCCACTGGAATTGACTTGCCATTTGGCAGGGGCACAATTGCTTCGTTGTGACGACCTTCCCCAACAAGACCAAGGGTGGGGCCTTTGACAATGCCTCCGCTTGCGAATGGAGTGAATCCTCCGTAGGCCATGCCGCCATTTGCGTACGGGCGAGCCGTGGGCCATCCTACCTGCTGCGCAGCAGACTGCTGCGTTCCGCCTCCGCCCATCATTCCGCCAAAGATGCTTCCAAGCCCTTGAATCAGTTGCACCTTCACCCATTGAGCAATGATTTCTTGAACCATGTTGGCGAACATGTCAGACAAGTTGCCGAACATGCTCCCCAAAGCTTCCTGAGCAGTTGATGCACCAGTTGCAAGGTCAGTAAACATTGTGGCAAAAGTCTCGCCCACGCCAGTCGCCACCTCGTCCAATTGCCGAGTTGGGTCGAGCAAATCGTTCAAACCGTCTTTCGCGTTTTTTTGGAGGTCTCCAAAGGTTCCAGGTGCCGGACCTTGGTTGTTGTGATATTGCTGAATCTGCTCGGGAGTTGCTCCAAGTTCTTTCAGTTGTTGCTCGGTTGCAAGTTGATCACGCAAATGCATTGCAATGTCATATTCTTTTTGCGAAATTATCCCGGCAGCGAGCTGTTGATCTAGCAAGATTTGACCAATTTGTTGACGATTTTGAGTTTCCTGCTTCAGGGTGTCTGCCTTCTCTTTTGCTGCTTTTTCGTTAATTTGCTTGATTTCCAATGCGTGGTCTGTACGAGCAGTGTCCAAGTCACCCTGCTTTTCGGTAATGTCCGCGTCGGAATTGCGAATTTCAAGAAGTTTTTGAGCAAACCTTAGATGAGCTTCGGCTAATTCATTTCCTTCTCGGCGTTTTTCGTTAATACCTTGAATAATGGTCAGCTCGTCAGCGCTCATAGGCGTTCTGCCTGTTGCACTGCCGCCTCCACTGCTACCGTCGCCATTAAGGTCAAGACCAAGCCCCTCTAAAGAAACTTTTGCAGCATTTTCATTCCTGGCATCTACAACTTTGGCGTCTTGTCCAGCGGCAGCAGTATCTTGGCGATACTTCGACAGTGAAGATGTCAAAGCTCGCCGAGCATTTAATTGTTCACCCTTAATATTGTCTTCGTTTTTAGCCCTAATCCGCGATTCTCCCTGCCGCCCGGAGCCGATCATGAAGGTGCCAAAGCCACCACCTTTGCGCTCGCGTAATCCACCAAGTGTTGACTCGTACCCGCCAAGTTTCTCAAGATGATCTCTATCTTCCGACGAAATCGTTTCTCCCTTCATGATTCTGTCTGCAAGATTGATACCCCTCTCCCTGCTGGCAACTTCTTGGTTAATATTTTTTTGCTCGATAGCAAAGCCTTCTGAACCACCACGCTGTGCAGCTTTCCTTAATCGATTTCCGTAAGATCTTTTTTGACCTTTAATGCTGTCTGCTGTAGCTTGAAGTGCTTGTATCTTTCCGATCAACGCACTAATAGCAACCAGAGCAATGCCAATGGCAGATGCAACGAGAACTGTGCGAATTGCTGTGGCTAATACCCTCACTCCAACAGCGGCCTGCTTCATGCCCATTCCCGAAGCGATTGCAGCTCCCTTTAAGGTGCCAAAGCTGGCAGTTCCCTGTATATTTGCCGCGATTATGATTCGCAGCGTTTTTCCATATTTCAGAACGAAACCTATCAAGGGAATAATGCCGGTTACGCGAAGCCCAACAAGCGCTGCCTTTAGCACCATTCCAGTGGCTGCAGTTCTCACCAACGTCGTCACAAGATCCTTATTCCCAAGGACAAATTGAGCAATAGGACGCAACACTACAGCAGCAGCTTGAGCGAAAATCCCAAAAACCTGAGCTCCTTCTATTAAGGCATCTTTTATGTTGAGCAATTGCGGAAACAGTTCGTCTCGCAAATAACTTGCCAGTGGATTGTCTGTTATGGCCTCGCCAGAAAATGCAAGTTTGACGGCCTGACCAACTCCATTTAATGCGCTAATCATTGGAGTGGCAACTTCGCCCAGGAAAGCTCCGGCTACGGGCGCAAAGCTTTCGTGAAACTTAGTTAGTGCATTATTAAGTTTGTTCATCTGGTTCTGGAAGGAGCCAGCCGCTTTCTCTGCTGTAGGTCCAAATTTAGTGTTCAGATTGACGCCAACATTTGCCAGCACCTTGCTCATGGCTGTACCTTTCAAGGCTCCGTCTTCAAGTGCCTTTAAGAATGCAGCCAAGCCTTTGCTCTTGGCCTGGGCATCCATTGAATCATCCAAGAAGCCGGCAGATTCAGCAAATAAACTGACAGCTTGCGGGAATACGTCACCGAGCTGACCTTTCAGCTCTTCTGTCATAATCTGACCCTTACTTGCCATTTGGGCAAGAGCATAAGTCATGCGATCTACTTGATCCGCACTCATGCCAAACGTTGACGCAGCAGCAGAAAGACCAGTGAAGACGTTGTTAATAGTGCTCAGATCAATGCCAGCAGGACTCATTGACGCAAACAGCTTGACAAATCCATCACGAGCTGATTGAACTGGAACGTTGAATCGAGCAACAGTTTTTTCGATCAAAGCCATGCTGTTAGTCATGGTTTGACCGCCGCCAGTTACGGCTTCCATTTGGTTATTGAAAGCTTGTAAATTGGCCGTTGCAGCAGCAATATTGGCAGGTAATGCAGTTACAGCAGCAATAGCTTTGTAAGCAGTACCAAACAACAGCACCTGCGAAGTTGCATATTTGAATTCCTTGCCAATCGAGGCAATAGGGCCTGCTTTGAGATTATTAAACATCTCTCCGCCGCTTGGGCCAAACCGAGAGAACCCGCGCCTGCTCCCACGAGATGCTTGCTGAGATTGCTGAGGGCTCCTTAAAGCTAAGGCGCTGCCAGTGCTACTTGCCGGCAGCTCAGGACGGCCAGATCCTGTCACTCGATCATTCTCGCCCAAGATAGAAGCCGATCTTTCAGCGGAACGCCCCAACGCTCTTATCGTCGCTGCCGTTTCCTTAGAAGCCCGTGACAATGAAGCCGTGCTCCCGCCTGCAGGAGGCAGAGCAAGCCTCCCCTGGCCATAAAGACTAGGGCCAGTTAAAGCGCTCCTAACACCTGGTAGCCCTTGAGCAGATGAAGCCTTGAATCGTGGTCGACCGCTTGCGCTGGTCAGCATGCCAGCAGGAGAAGCGGTGCCACTGCCTGCCGAGAGAATCTGTCCTGACCCCGCTCCAAGACCAAACCCTCTAGCTTTTTGCTGCATAGCAATCAGCATTGCGGCAAGCCTTGCAACTGCCACCTGCTGAGCTTTGTCTAAGCCTTTGGAAATTCCAATTTCAAAGCCTTTGGCCGCCTCGCGGCCCATTTTCATCAGCCGTCTCGACGGAGAACGAATCTCCAGTCGAGCGTCCATAGTGTCAATCAGTTCCTGGGCAATATCTTCTGATGCCGCCCCAACTTGACCCTTACCTTTCTTCAGCCCACTAATCAGCCCTTTGACTGCATCTTTTGCGAGTCGCCCAAGTTCACTGACAGCATCGCCCCTTTTTACCTTGATGCCCTTCTGAAAGCCAGCAATACCTTGGGTTGCGGCCTGTTGATACAGAGCCTGAATCTCGGCGGCGTTAAACCCGCCTTGTCCAGCCGTTCTGGAAAGCTGTCTGGTGCCAATAGGGGTGCTGGTAGCAGTTACCTTTTTTGATTGCCTCTCTACGCTTTCAAGCGCTTTTTTAAGAGTCTGAACCTTCGAAATAGCATTCTTAATTGCCGTATCATTGAGATTGATACGAAAGTCTCTACGTCCAGTAAGCTTGTTTAATTCTTTCCGTACCTGCCCGCTGTCAAACTTAACCTGAATAGGCAGTTGAAAACCAGCAGCAGCTTGGCTGAGTTTCGGGAGTTGTAGCTTGAAATACTGCAGATCAAGCGCAACATTTAGCCTTAGCTCAGCCGCCATCCTTCACTACGAACACCGATATTGCATAGTTTAGCGTCAATCGTCTTCATGATTTGACGCCATTTTAATCTCAGCTACTAACGTTGCAATAAGACGTGGATCCAAAGGTCTACTTTTCATTAACTTTCTCAAGACCTGCAGACTGTCCTCAGACACCTCTACTTCCCCTTTGATCTTGCGAGTATCGAAAGGCAGGAAATCTTCCGCGCTAACACTCGTTTTCTTCCCGCCCAAAGCTCCAACAACAACAGTGCCAAGTTTTGCTGTTGCAATACTTGCAATGTTGTAGCGAGAAATGTCGTGACTTTCGAGAAACTTTAAAGCTGCCATAACATCATTGACACTCTGCATTGCAAAGTTTTCCTGCGTCCAGCGCGGGTCTTTAAGTTCAGAAGCACTTAAGCGAAAATAAAGCGCGTTCCAATCAGACTGGTTCCGAAGAGTCTTAAGAGCTCGTCTTTCTATTCCTCGGACGCTGTCGTCTTGGTCCTCTTTGACGCTTTTTTTGGCGAGCCGCCCTCCTCGTAACTTTGCTCGGAAACAATAAATTCAATAGCCTTCGTGATGATCGACTTGTTCATTCTCTTTGTGTCTTCAAAACTCCAATCATCAAGCTCGACCCACTCGTCCTCAACAAGACCTTGTCCTCGAGTACGCATGAATGCAGTTACCAGCTTTGCGTTACCAGCTTCGGCTGAAGATGACCCTGAGAGCATGTCCAGGGCCTCTTCCGTGTACTCGCTAAGCAGTTCCATCTCGTTCAAGTCTGCACCACCTTGAAGGGCGTTAAAAGCCTCCTCTAGCGAGATTCCACGATCAGCCGCAATGCGCTTCGCAAGTTGTACAGCTCGAATAGTTGACTGGCTTTGCGTGCGAGAAATTTCTTCCTGTTCGATTGACTCCGCAACCAACCAACTGCCATGCTTTCTCAAACGCAGCGATGGCAGCAGCTCGAAATACTCGGCCTCTTTAGTTTGGAGAAGGAAGCTGTATTTGCTCATCTTTTAGAATTGTCAGATCGACATTGAATACCTTGGCTCGGGCGCCTTTTGAGAATGTCCCTTCGGGCAGCTCAACGAGAAAAGAGATGTTTTCGTTCGCAATTCTACACTTTCTTTCGTCTTGGGCAATAGTGCAAAGAATGCCCACCTTTAAAAAACCTCCTTTCTTTTTGACGTTGATGAGGTGCACCCGACCGTCTTCGCTTTTTAAGTAGTCGAAAGTGTTCATCGACCCATCCTAAGAGTGATACTTTCTTCCAATCTTTTGTGAGGGGTGCTCCCGTAAAACAAATAAGGAATAGCTATTTCGTCTGTCCACGGCCTTGGGGCTCGACTATAAGGACCAGCTCCTTCGTGAACAAACCAGGCATACTCGTCTCCACTTTGATTCTTGGCGTCCCAATGCCAAGAAGCTTCAACTTTGGATGCACTGCGCGTAATAGTAAAGCTGCGTTTTCCGCTGTCGTATAGCGTGCCGAGGTCGTAGATGTCACGAGGATTGCCAGCAGTGTTTCCACTTTTGCGCGTAGTCGACGGAGGTGGATATTGCCACCTGTTCTTGCTGAGAAACTGCTCATCCATATAATCGCCATTCACGTCATCCTTTACCCATTCTTCAAAAACATCGCCAAGCTGGCGCATTAGATCTTGTTCTCCAACAATTCTTCCGCCAGTAATCAGCAGTGACATTTAGTTTGCCCTCAAGTACTGAGTTTTAATCTCAAGATCAGGCACTACCAGTCGTGCGTATTGGTACTCGCGATCACTGGAAGGAAATCCAGTAAGAGTTGTGTCGGGAAAATGGCGGAGCACGCGATCAATCGCTTCATCCATATCCTCAGCGCTAGGGCTGTATTGAGACAAAACAATCTCCCATGACATTCGCATCTCGACCATTACCAATAACGGTCTAGAACGTCTTAAGGGATATTGCTTAATAGATGCCTCTAGTCCAGACACCTTCCACGATTTCGGTACGCCATACTTGCCATCAACATAAATAGCAGGAATGATTGTCCCATCTGGAAGAGTGTAAGATCCCAAAAGATCTGTCAGCAACACTTCGACAGTGTCTCTAACTTGCTTGATGTTCATATCAATAAAATAGCCCCCTTGCGGGGGCTTGGCAGAGTCGGAATGTTATATAGATCAGGCCTGGTGGTCTAATCCTGGTCTGCGCCCTGGTTAGCAGGCCTCGGATCAGTTTGGCTAGTAGCCGTGAACTTACCAATGGCGATTTCCCCACGGCTTGCCAAATCAAAGGTGACCTCAACTAAGTTGTCAGCCGGATAGCTCTCCTGATAGTTCGCCACAGTGGCGCAGAAAAGAATTGTGTCAAAAACCAAATCGCTGGAGGTACCGCCAATATTTTTGAAGATTTGAACGTAAACCTCGTGGTTTAAATCTTGGCGACCGGCGGTGACGGCCTCCATGCTCTCACTGAATGCGTCATTCTGAAGAGCATCGTCAAAATCCCTTTGCAGGTAAGACGTGATTGAAGCAACGATACGCCTGGTGGTCTTTACGCTGTCGGCGAACCCGCCGCCGCCAAGGACGTAATATTCTTGCTCACCGTCGTTGTACGCGATAGAAGCATTCGTGACGCCGCCCAAGAAGGTCATGACGCTTGGCACGTTGGTGGTAGGCAGCGCAGCAATAACGCCTGCACTACTTACGGCGCTCGCAATAGGGACGCGCTTGCCAGCGGCTAAGGAGCCCACCTTGATGACGGTGTCCTGGCTCTTGATAATTTGAGATGGATGTTGTAGAGAAGACATTGAAACAATGCAAGGGGATCTAGATCAACGATTCAGGACACTTCCTGCTCCCACAACTCTAAAGTAGCCGTGAATAGGAGTGCCTAGGAATTGCCGATAATGTTCAGTCATCGCTGTTGTTGGAAGTAACTCAAAACGACCTTCTTGTGATTCGATGGTCGCGGCAGCAGTGTCACCTGCTGTTACTCCCGATAATGCGAGCGGACTGACAAGACGGCCCTTCATGTAGATGGCACTCTCGTCAGCCCCAATTCGCTGCTCGTATTGAGGATCCCTGCTTTGCTTCAACGTGGCGTAATAACTAACATCGGACGTAGTCTCAACGTAATTACCCGTAGTCGAATCAACCGCATAGCCGCCAGCCACGGAAAACACCAATGTGGCATTTGCAAGTGGAGGAGCTGGGTTGGTCATTAAACTACAAAGCCGATAATTGAAGCGTCAGAGGCCGAATCAGATAGGCGTTTAAACTCTTGGCCATACAATGTGGCGTCAAGTCCTTCGCCGTAAACCTTGCCGTCAGTTGCGCCAATCATCACGCCCATTTGAGAGAGTTGAATTGAAACAATATGAGCGGAAAGTAGGCGAACTGCGCGATCAGTTTGAGTTCCAAAAATGTCACTCGACACGTCGGCAGTAGCGCTTTCGATGGCCCCGTTCACAATTCCCGAAGGATGTGGTGTGAACTCAGGGAAGCGTTCCAGAAATCCCGAATAAGTGACCGTCATGCTTTTCCTTTACGGATGGCCTCGAGACGACGGTTGATGGCATTACGAACCCTGACTCGGCCTTCAACCTTCTTCCAAGAATCAAGCTTGTCTTCGTCATGAAGTAGCTCAATCGCCTGAATTGCCTGACTAAGCGGAAGCTGAGAAAGGCTTTCGATGTTCTGAGGAATGGTTTCAATTTCCACTCGCTCTTTCATCTCTTCAATGGCGCCAATAGAAAGAAGAGCTTTGACCGTAGGATTCGCTTTTGCTACCTCCCATTGTTCATCAGGAATTTCCTGATTAAGGCCAGGGGCAAGACTAATCAAACCCTTGTCGGTAATAATTCCGAAACCTGCCTCACGAGGCGGGTTCTCAAGTTCAGGGCGGTAAGCAATTAGCATGTTGATAATTATTCAGCAAGCAAAGCTTAACCGCCCATCTATTGATTGCTTAAGGAGCCTGCACGTACTTGACAGACTTTGGATAGTAAATCGCTGTACCACCCACGCGAGCGTGTGCGGGAACGATGAACTCTAGTCCGCGCTGTTGAGGCGGGAACAGTTCCAGAGGCTGAGGGATGTGCAGTTGAACTTTCTGGGGGTCACGCTTGTAAACCACCATGCGGTTCTTAGCCAAGCTGCTGTTAGCAGCAGAAAGCTGATTGATCGGCTCCACGTTGCGAATGAAAGGGTTGGTCCGCAGGAAGTACTCAAGGACAGTCACGTCGGAGCTGTCAGAGTTACGAGTGGTGGAGACGATGTTGTAATCCTCGTAAGGAATGAGGATCGTGTCAGGCTGCTCCTTCATGTTGGAGCCACTGATGATTGCACTGACACCCTGATTTAGGATCTCAAGCATTTCAACGGCGGTTACACCAGAAGTGGAGAACCATTTGTTGCCGCTGATCACGTCAACAGTTGCATTGTTGAAGAAACCGCTCAAAGCAACGGAGCCTTCGCCAAACATGGCAACGCTTTCAACCTTCTCCTCGTATGCACGACGCACTGCAGAAGCGCGACGTTGCTCAAGAGAAATGTTAGCCATCTGTGCAGCACGCAGCTCTTGCACGCTGTAGCCGAAGGAACCACCGAAGGAGCGAATGTTGATGCTCTTTTCAGTTTGGCTCACATCAGCCCGCGGCAGATCGTCGGCGGCATCAGAGATGAGTTTGAAGTCACCAGTTGCATCCATGATGCGGTAGGTGAACGTCTGCGCTCCAGGGCCGGCTTCAGCCGTCACGGGCAGGATTGTGGGATATTTGATATCCCCATATTCGACCTCAAAAATTTGAGGGCGGATGTACTCAAGCTGGCGGTCAAGGAAGAGGCCAGCATCATCAAGACGAAATTCGCTCATTAGGGCCTCCTATCAAGTGTCAGCAGTAAGGGAAAGGTCGGGACCATTGATCTCCAGCAGGGCAATGCCAGCAGCGGAAGTCTTGGAAACCCAACGGGCACCAGCCAGGACAGCAGTCTTGTTTTGGACAGCGGTCTTGCCGAAACGGCCAGGGCGGGCGCCGGAAAGAGTTGAGTTGTGATCAGTGTGGAACACACGCACCGCAGAAGTCAGATCGACAGCTTCAGCGCAGTACACAGCAACAACACCCTTGCTTACGACGTTCATGACTTGATCGTCTTTCACGCCGGGGCGGGAGTTGGCGTCAGTAGCGGTCTCATCCACATAGGTGAGAGCGTTAATGCCAACGACAGTGTTGCCAGCAGCAGCAATGGTCTTGGCAGAGTTGCCAACAGAACCAGAAGCGTTTACCGCGACAAGGTTGCCATAAGCAACAACGGCGCCGGTTTCGTTAACAAAAGTGGAAACGCTGTTATCAGCGATATCAGCAAACTGGCCTTCGAGAGCGGCAGTCAGTTCCAGAGCGTAGCTGGACTGAACGCCACCAGCAGCACCAGCGCTAGTGGAAAAAGTAACGGCCATGGATTACTTAGCCTCCTTAGAAATGGACAGGGGGGACTTCCAAGCGTTCTGCAGCTTTTCCATGTAGGCGGAAGGGGCAGACGTTGGAGATGCGATGGATGCAACAGCCTCACGAAGCTCCTCAGTGGAGTCGCTGCGCTTTGCGTCTTCAGCGATGGTGTCGAACATAGCTTGCACGTAATCGTCGGAACGATCAGTGAGATCCACGGAATCACCGCGGACAGCCTTAATAGCGTCGACCATTACGTCGCGGTCAGACTTGCCGGTGAATGCATACTCTGCATCCAGGGCTACGCGAGCTTTTTCCACCAGGGCTACGCGATCAGCAACAAGGCTGTCAACGTCAACACGCTTGGCTTCTTCCAGCTCAGTTTTAAGAGAGTCGACCTGCTCAGTCAGGGCATCGGCACGGCCATCCAGAGAATCTTCTTTCTCTTTCATGCCATCCTTCATTTCGGCCATTTTGGCCTTCATGTCCTCTGCCTCTTTGACAAGAGTGTCGTACTTTTTCTGCATGTCCTCGTAGGACATCTTGGCGTCTTCTCGTTCTTTGGTGATCGCCAGAGCAACGCTCTCGCTCACCTCAAACTCGGCGCCGTCAAACACGACTTTTGCCGTCATTGTGTGAGACTCCTCGATAAGGAATAAAGATGGATCGGCAGCATCTTGGCGATCAAGGTGCAACCTCACTTGCGGGCCGGCTCGGCCCCGGCGAACGATAGCGACGTGGTTGCCAGAAATTGCTTTCTGGACACCGTCATAATGTTCGCCACTATCTGTAACGCCAGGCGTCGGGTCGTATTCAACTCGATAGCCGGCGCTCACTTCGCGAACATCACCTTTTACCACTTTGTCAATAACTTGCTGATCCGTAACAGTCATGACTGCACGAACGAATCCGTCGTCATAAACAATTTCAGTACCAGTAAATCCAACAGAGTGATCTTTAGTGTTCTCACTGTCCAAAAGAACAGGAGGGTGTTCCATAGTGATAGCTTTGCCCGCAAACGAGGCAAGGCTTTCAGGAGATGAAACTTCCGACTCAGGGCGATACTCTGCTCGCAATGAACCATCAGCATCGGTGTAATGCTGAATACCTGTACGCGCTATCGATGCCCACACTCGAAGATAACCTTCGGGCGTGAGTTCGTGTTTCTCTATAGGAGAAAAGTCGTACCTGCAGGATGTCGTTTCCATACATACACTTTAGAAGTGCTCTTATCATCTTATATTACTTTCAATGCTATTTCGCATGCTTTTCTCGTGAAATATCGAAAATTTGCTGCTCCAAGGGTCACGTATGAGGAGGCTCGCGAGTTAATAGGAACAAGAATGCGAGATGCTCGACGAAACTGCGGGCTGTCTCAAACAGATATTGCCTCTCATCTTTTTTGCGACCAAGCAACAGTCTCACGAATGGAGCAAGGTAAAATTGCGCCAGACACTGCTCAAATAAGGGTGTTAAGTAGCGTGTTTGGACTTAGCGTCTTATGGCTAATGGGCTATCCCAGCTTTGTTATTCATGCAACTACAGCGCGTTATGAATGAAAACGAAATAGAAGTAGGAATACACACAACGCTTGAGGGCCTGCGTTTCTTGTACAAAATTGTCGGCAAAGCACATCAAGATTGGCCAGGAGGACACCCGATTGAACAAGAACAACTTCAAGCCTGTCGAAATGCTCTATATGTCATCTTGATGGAAACTCTTCTTGAAAATGACTTGGTTTAGTCCTCTTCGTCTTCTTCTTCGTGGATAGAAGCAAGAGCATTTTCGATGCCTTCCATGACATACGCTTTTGCCATGGCTACCGCCTCAAAAATCAGGAATTTCATTGGCTCAAACATTTCGTCTGGCTTTTCATAGTGACTCAAAACGTATTCATGAGTCTCTTCAAGGCGACCATTCTTAAAAACGTGCTTATGCACGTATTGCCACTCCGAAGTATTGCGATGGGCGTTTCTTGAAAGGATCTGACAAGCTTCAAGAACACTGACGCCTTCTTCGTCCCTCACTTTGACTTCGTCCATCATTGTTCTTGGCGCCTTTCAAGCATCTTAAGTGTTTTGCGAGCCCAAGACCTTCCAGGGTCGCCGCCCCATAAAAGCCATGCAATAAAACCAGCGTCGTCATCTCCACCACTCTTGTTCTTTTCGTGCCGTGAGAAAAATGCAGACATCCGACGCAAGGTCGCAGCACTCACTTTCTTGCCGTTCGCAAGATTAGAGGCCCTCACGACTCCGCTTCCAACACCTTCTTTTCCAGCTTCTTGACTGGTCAAGCCTCCTTTTTTATGTTTTTTTCGTAGCTCAAGGCCGCGACGAGCAGCCTCTTGGACCGCCTTTGGCGGGGCGAAGCTTTCAGCATCGCCCCTATCTACTTTTTTTTCTTGTTCTTTTTCAAAGACGACAGATAACCTCGACACCGCTTTTCACCAGGCCCTATCATCTCGTCCAGATAACCAGCGATATAGTCATCACTTTTGCCTTCAGAAGCAGCACCTGCTTCTTTCATGGCGATCGCCATTGCCTGGCGAGGATCTTTAACGATCTCGCCAGAACCACCTTTTAAGGTGCCAGCCTCAAACTCACCCATCACCTTGCGGATTTTTTCCTTGCGACTCATAGCAATAACAACTCACTTCTTCAAGTTTACTGGGGCTCAACCAGTAAACAGTCAAAGGATTTAGAAGCCCAGAACAAACCAAGATCAAAACCGGTATTCTCATACAGCACTCGAAACCCTTGTTCCTTCAAAAACTCCGCTAACTCCGCCATTGACAGGCGTCCTTTGAAATCTTGCAGGAATTCAGGCGTTTTTTCATCAAGCAAAATCTTGCCCATGCCAACAGTGCCTACTGCATTATGAAACTCACCAAAAATCGTCTCAATCTGATCGAACTTTGTACACGTATACAACGCAGGGAATTCTGC
>NYTN01000089.1 GCA_002683515.1 Rhodobiaceae bacterium | reverse complement strand
TTTATCCACCTTCTTTTTTACAGTCTTATTTATTGCATTGGCGCGTACGGTTTTGGTTTTGCTCGGTTGGCGGTCACGTTCTAGAGCCATTTTTAGAAGCTTCTGAGCGATTGGGGCTGCAACTTTTGATCCACTGCCGCCATGCTCAACAACAACTGAGACGGCATATTTTGGATTTTTAACAGGCGCAAAACCAACAAAAAGAGCATGGTCACGCAAATGCCAATCAAGCTCCTCGTTTGGAATAATGCCTAACTCGCGTTCATCTTTACTGATACGCCGCACCTGAACCGTGCCGGTTTTACCTGCAGATGCAACACCTCTTTGATTCAAACGAGAGCCGAAAGCGGTGCCATCCGGATCATTCACCACGCTTGTCATAGCTTTATGCATTAATTTGATATGCTCAGGATCAATCTCAACACCATTGGTCTTTTCACCCCCATCGACATCCATTGACAGATTTCCCTGACTGGTCTGTAAAATATTTTGATCATCAGATTGAACGCCTTTTGGATCTATTAAAAGCTTAGGCACCACTAACTTTCCACCATTGGCAATCCGTGCAGTCATAACTGCCAGCTGAATAGGCGTAGCAAGCATATAGCCCTGCCCGATACCAGTAATCAGGGTTTCACCGGTCTGCCATGAGGCGTCCAGATTGGCGCGCTTCCAGTCCCGACCAGGTATAAGACCTTTTTTCTCCCCGAAAGCTCCGGGAATAGATGGACTGCCCAATCCGAATTTCTTAGCGACTTTTTCAATCGGGTCAATGCCGAGGCGTCTCGCCAATTCATAAAAATAAACATCACAGGAGTTTGTTATGGCGTCATGCATATTCATTGCGCCATGCCCCTCATGCTCCCAGCAATGGAAGGTATCGCCACCAAGTTCGTAGAGCCCTTCACATACAATCTTTTCGGTTGGAGTAATTACTTTTTCTTCCAGCCCTGCTATGGCGATAAGCATTTTGATAGTCGAGCCGGGGGCGTACTGACCAGCAATAGCCTTATTTATTAGAGGTTTACGCTGGTCATCCAACAAGCCATCCCATTCTTTTTGGCTCAGGCCAACAGTAAATTGATTAGGATTGAATGTCGGGGCAGACGCAATGGTCAAAACTTCTCCACTATTCACATCCATCATAACAACAGAACCGCTCTGCTCACCGAGAAGGCGGATGGCTTCATTTTGTAGGGTGCTATCCATGGACATCATCAAATCTGCGCCTTGAGCACCTGGATTGCGGGCGAGTTCACGAATAACCCGACCAACATTATTAACCTCAACGCGACGACTACCGGCTGAACCTCGGAGTGTGTCGTCAAACTGTTTTTCAACACCACTTTTACCAATGCGAAACCCGGGGACTTTAAGTAACGGATCATCTCTTCTTAGATCCCGTCCATCCGGTCGACCAACATAACCAACCATATGAGAAAAAATATCTTCTTGAGGGTAATAGCGCAGCTTACCAACCTGCGGCTCCACCCCCGGCAGATGTGGGAGGTTAAGATTAATGGCAGCGAATTGTTCCCATTCAAGATTTTCAGCTACAGTGAATGGAACAAAACCTCGACTTCTTGGAATGTCCCTTAATAAGCGCTTTCGGCGCAAGGGTGAAATAGGGATAAGTTTCTCTAATACCTGCAAGGTTTCAATTGGGTCTTTGGTTTGTTCAGGAATCATAATCACCTGAAAATTAGGGCGGTTGGTAGCAATTTCCTGACCGTATCGATCAAGAATTCTACCGCGCAAGGGGGCAATGAGACCTATATTCACTCGGTTATTTTCTGCCAAAATACCATACTGGTCGCCCCGAGTTATCTGCAAGTTTTGCAAACGCGCGGCAAGCAAACCAAATAGACCTAATTGTCCTAATCCTAAAATCATGGCGCGTCGGGAAAATGTCTGGGTATCTGTTTCGTATGAATACATATCGCCTATTCTCTCAAAGCTGAAGGAAAGACAAGATTATCAATCATTTCAAAAAGTCGATAAAAGGGAATAAAACAAATTATTGTTGTTATGCAAGGCACAACAACGGTTTTTACAGAAGGGAATTGACCATGAGAGAACCGAATTAAAAAGAAAACTATGAAATATAAGAAAATCATAATCAAAGTAAAAACAGCTAATTTGACTGTTAACCCACGACTTAACAGAGTGGCACGTTGGGAAATAACAAAATAATATATGCTTAAATAAAGAAGAAAACCTATACCAATAGGTGAAATCAATAATAAGTCAGCAAATAGACCAACTAAAAAAAGCGAATATATTGAAAGTCGCTCCGGGTCACTCAAACTCCAGTAAAATATAGCGATGGAAAGGAGTGATGGGTGGGGGGTGACATTAAAAATTTGAATTAATGGCACTTTAGATAAAAGAATGATAAAAATTGCCATAATCAAAGTATAAGACAACATAATAAAACGATTGCTCTCTGAGGATCGTGCAATTATCTGCCGAAAATTTTTTTCTCTAGAACCCATGTCTACCATTTGACCTTTTATGGAACTTCGATTTTATTATCTGTATTTTCTCGCTCGCTATTTTTAGGAGTGATTTTGAGAGCTTCTGGGAGTTGTGTCTCGTCTTCAGGAGCTTCAATAAATTTAAAGTCCAGAACACGCACATAATTCATATTCGAAATGTTCTCTCTAAGCTTCACACGGGCCTGTCCCTTGCGATTGACGTCTACAGTTCCAATTACCAGACCCGGAGATATTCGACCCCCATAACCAGAGGTAACTACGCGCGCCCCTTTCTCAGGAACTTCTTTGTCATTATAAAAATTTAGAATGGGTTTATTTGTATTATCACCAGTCAAAATTGCCTGCAAACCTGAAGGCTCAAGTTGAACAGGAATACGGCTATTTAGGTCTGTTAACAAAAGCACGCGACTTGATGAATTCCCTACCGAAACAACTTGCCCAATAAACCCTGAGGCTCCAAAAACTGCCTGACCAACCCGAATTTTCTCATCTTCACCCGAATTAATCAATACTGTCCTGACAAAGGGACCACCTAAATCAGCAACGACTCTGGACGTTTTAAAATTATATTGACCATCAATTTTGACATTTAACAACCTCTCGTATCTAACTATTTTTGCTTCAAGTCGTAACGCACGATCTTCCCAAGCAAGAAGATTATTTAACTGAGCTTTAAGTTTGGCATTTTCGTTTATTAGATCCGTATAATCCGTCAGAGCACTACTTGTCTTGCGTAAGGCCACAACGGGACGACCTATAAACTCGGTAACCGGTGCAATCAGGTCATATGTAAATTGACGTATCGAAGTTAATAGCCTCGGACCGCTATCAGTTATGTAAATGAGCAATAAGGCTAATATAAGAAGAAATAAGACTGACCCGCGACGGGATATCCCGCCCTTTCGTCCTATGCCTCTATTGTCTAATGACATAAGCCTTCTCGAAACTTAGTAAACGCTAGATAAAACGTGTTTCATGGTTTTGATGTGTTCAAGTGCCCTACCTGTACCCAACGCAACACACGAAAGCGCCTCATCGGCGATACTTACAGGTAGACCAGTTTCATCTCGTAAAACCTTATCCAGATTTTTAAGCAACGCACCGCCACCTGTTAAAATAATGCCTTTATCAACAATATCCGCAGCAAGTTCGGGCGGGGTAGCTTCAAGAGCAACTTTAACAGCTTCAATAATCTGCCCGACTGGCTCTGAGAGACTTTCAACAATTTCACTTTGTGAAATCGCCACCTCACGAGGTACGCCATTCATCAAATCACGTCCCTTAATATTAATGCTAACGCCTTTTCCACCATCCGTAATAGCTGCGGAACCGACTTCTTTTTTAATTCGTTCAGAACTAGACTCACCAAGCAAAAGATTATGATGACGACGGATATAGGCGATAATTGCTTCATCCATTTTATCACCACCAACACGCACCGAACGAGAATACACAATCCCGCCTAAAGACAGGACAGCAACCTCGGTAGTACCGCCGCCAATATCAACAATCATGGATCCGGTAGGCTCCGTCACCGGAAGACCCGCACCAATCGCTGCAGCCATCGGCTCTTCAATCAGAAAAACGCGGCGTGCACCGGCAGAAAGTGCACTTTCTTGAATAGCACGACGCTCAACCGCAGTAGCACCGGAAGGAACACATATAACCACTTGAGGGTTTGCAAAAGTCCTACGATTATGCACTTTACGAATGAAGTGCTTAATCATTTCCTCAGCCACATCAAAATCTGCAATCACTCCATCACGCATCGGGCGGATAGCTTGAATATTTCCAGGCGTCCGACCGAGCATAAGTTTTGCCTCATCACCGACAGCTAAAAGCTGATTTCTGCCTGAATTGTTAAAAATTGCCACAACAGAAGGTTCGTTTAGAACAATACCACGCCCCTTAACATAAACGAGCGTATTGGCCGTTCCTAAATCAATCGCCATATCGGCGGAAAACATTCCCAGAAAATTATCAAGCATATTTTGTATCCAGTTTTACTTGTTTAAATTAAACCCTTTAGTCGTCAGCTTAACACAGTGTTTAGCGTAGCCTCAAATTTGTAATGCAGCGACATCATCCGGCGCCTGACGCAACCGTTTGACGCTTAGCTTGTTCAACGCACTGACATAAGCTTTTGCCGATGCCACAAGCGTATCGGTATCAATACCGCGGCCTGTAACCGTCTTACCGTCCTCTTCAAGGCGCACACTTACCTCTGCTTGTGCATCTGTACCCTGTGTAACAGCATGTACCTGATATAGATGCAACCGAGCCTTTGAAGGGATAAGCTCTTTAATTGCATTAAACGTCGCATCAACCGGACCATCACCTGTACTTTCAGCACGTTGCATTTTGCCATCAATTTCCAATTCAAGCTCCGCTTTTTGTGGCCCTTTAGTGCCAGCAACAACTTGCAAGGACATCACCTTGATACGATCGTTACCATGTGCGACTTCGTCGTCAATCAAAGCGACAATATCATCATCAAAAACATGCTTCTTGCGATCCGCTAGATCTTTGAAACGCTGGAAGGCATCCTGCATTTGATTGTCAGACAGACTATACCCTAAAGCAGTAATTTTTTCACGGAAAGCATGGCGCCCCGAATGCTTACCCATCACCAAAGAAGATTTATTAATGCCCACTGTCTCAGGCAACATAATCTCGTAGGTCTGGTTATTTTTCAACATACCGTCCTGATGGATACCGCTTTCATGTGCGAATGCGTTTTTGCCAACAATTGCTTTATTATATTGCACAGGAAATGCCGTCACATTGGAAACCAGCTTAGAAGCTCGAGCAAGATGCGTAGTCTCGATTTGGGTCCATTGCGGCATTAAATCAGAACGGACATTCAAGGCCATTACTATCTCTTCAAGCGCAGCATTACCAGCACGCTCGCCAAGCCCGTTAATCGTACATTCAACCTGCCGAACACCGGCTTGAATGCCAGCAAGAGAATTGGCAACTGCGAGACCCAAATCATTATGGCAATGC
>NYTN01000088.1 GCA_002683515.1 Rhodobiaceae bacterium | reverse complement strand
TCAGATTCATATTTATTAGTTATGGAGTTAAGAAGTAATTGATTGGCCAACTGATAACCAATTTCTTTAGTCTGCATGAGCGCGACAAAACAATTTTGAAGATTATGAGGTTGGCTTTCTGGATGAACAGGAATGATATTTGATTTTCTTTCCTCATACCAAGGCCAAAAAAGATTTTTCATCCTTAGGAAGCTCCACCCTGTTAAAAGGTGCCCGCCATATTTTTGAGCTTTCAAATCAGGTATATAGAGGCGAGTAAACTTTTCGTGATGTTCAGAAGCTGGTATCAGATAGTCGAAATGAATCAGTTTGACATTTTTAATTAAATTTTTGAGTTGTGACCCAACGGGTGCGCTTTGACCTATGGTTAAAATATAATCGGGCATTAAGTCAGCCAAGTATAGTGTATCATTTATTTCTTTAACAAAATTATCGGAAATCATCTGGGTGAGCCCGTGACCCGGTAAATCTGGCGCGATAACCTCATAACCTTCATCAACAAGTGTCTCGCTGAGGTTCTTTAGAGTATCACTGCTTTGTAAAATATCATGGATTAATAACACTCGGGCTTTGCCCGAACGTGTTAACAAACAATGCATATCATTTTGATTGCCAATATAAGCTCGCCACGTTTTTGATTTATCAGGTTTAGTGGAGTTAGAGGGTGGAATAAGTTTCTTAAGTTTTGGCAAATCTGTTTCACGTAGATATTCCAGGGCTGTATTTAGCGCTTCCTCTCGATTTTTAGGGCGTAAAACCTCAAAGTTTTCTGGCAACGCATTCAGCCTATCGAGGTGGACGGTTAGAGGGTCTGGTGGAGCAGCCATAATTAATGTCGGCGCAGTTACCTTCGATTGAAAGTTTTTCTTGTCAAAAGAAAAAGCCGCTCCGTAGGCACTTCTGTAAGCGTCACCTGCATATAAGTGATCAAGAACTTGCTGCTGAAGAACTTCAAGTGGTGCGATGTCATATGGCATGCGCGACTCAGTATTTTTTTTATACCAAGGGAAAAAAATTAATTGTTCACGGTAGCGCGCCCACAGCCATGCTAAATGTGATCCAGACCAATCCGGTTTAAAAGGTGGGAGATATTCTTTTAAAAAAGAGGCTTGTTCTTCTTGTGATAGAATAGAAAATCCGTTCATGACGAACCGATTGACTGCCTTTGGATATAGGCCGGCAATAGTAAGGGCGATTGAGGAACCCGTATGATAACCATAAGCTACAAATTGGCTGATACCAATCGTTTCTAAAAATGCCATTTGTGCATGTGCTATATCCTTCATATCTGGATTATTATTCTTAAGTGGCTCTGATTGACCGTATCCTGGAGTATCAGGCGCAATAATAGTGAAATATTTTGCCCACTCTTCAATTAGAGGTATGTATTCTGATGCCGAGCGGGGTGATTGATGAAACAAAACCAGCGGCGGCCCATTTCCCGCACTAATGTAATGGACCCTTCGGTCGTCGCAATAGGTGTAATGATATGAAATTTTAGTCATTTTCCGACGGTATTCCAACGACTTCGTCATTTATTAAATTTTGAATTTCGTCGTCTTTTAATCCAATTTCTTTTAAAATTTTTATCGTATGTTGACCTATATGAGGGGGGTCAGATTTAAGAGGGGGGCGTTGACCGTCAACTTCTAATGGCAGGCTTGGTAATTTTGTCTCTTTTCCGCCTGGCAAATTAAGCAAGGTTAGGCCGCCATTGGCGTTAAGATGCGGATCATCAAACAAATCTTCAGGACGTTTTATGGGTGCAAATGGTGCTCCGAAAGATGAGAGTTTATCAATTAGCTGTTGGGTGTTCATTTGTTTAAAAAGTGAACCAAGTCGTTCAAGAATTACTACCCTTTTTTCTATTCTTTGATTATTCGTTGCAAAATCATTATCTTGCGCCCAGTCGAATAATTCAAATGTTTTGCAAAAAGCGCGCCACTGGCCATCCGTTACAATGCCAACAAAAACTTTCTCATTATTTTTTGTTTCAAATATATCATAAACAGACCAAGCAGAAATTCTTACTGGCATAGGGTTTGCTGCTTCGCCGGTTACGGCATATTGCGCCATATGTTGACCTACAAGGAAGACGCAAGTCTCATAAAGACCGCTGTGGATGAGCCTACCTTTTCCTGTACCAACCCTTTCCAATAAAGCAGCCAAAATTGCTACAACACCGAAAGTACCCCCCATCACATCTATAACGGACGCGCCTGCTCTCAAAGGTTGACCTGGCGGGCCTGTCATATAGGCAAGTCCTCCCATCATTTGTGCAACTTCGTCCAGAGCTGTGCGTTTATCATAAGGTCCGGTTAAAAAACCTTTTTCAGAACAATAAATAAGACCAGGATTAGCTATTGATAAGGTTTCATAATCCAAGCCTAGGCGGTCAATTGTTCCACTTCGGAAATTTTCAATAAGTACGTCCACACCTGAAATAATATTTTTAGCAATTTCCAGACCTTCATTACTTTTCAGGTCTAAAGAAATACTTTCTTTATTCCTGTTATACATTGAAAAGTAGCCAGCACCAGAGCCACGAAGATTTCGTGTCTTGTCTCCATCAATAGGCTCTATCTTGATGACTTCAGCCCCCAAGTCTGCCATAAGCAATCCTGTTGAAGGGCCCATAACCATATGAGATAGTTCTACGACTTTTATGCCTTTGAGTAGTGAGGTTGCGGTTTTGTCCATTAATAAAAACGTAAGTTATCTTTGAATACTAAAATGATAATGTTATATAATTATAACAATTAAAACTAGAGTTAATATGAGTATCTAATGAATGATATAAATGTTTGCGAGGTCGGTCCTAGGGATGGATTGCAAAGTATCGACCGAATGATGCCGTTGGAAGCCACACTGGCTTGGATAAAAGCTGAATTTGAAGCGGGTGTGAAGGAAATAGAAGTTGGGTCTTTCGTTTCACCAAAAATGTTGCCTCAAATGTCCCATACGGCTGAAGTCGTTAAGTTTGCCAAAACGCTAACCGGGCTAGAAGTATGTGTTTTGGTGCCAAACTTGAAAGGGGCTGAAATGGCGATTAGTTCTGGCGCTCATAAAATTGGCCTCCCTTTATCTGTTAGTGAAGAGCATAGTATCCTTAACCTTAACCGTAACCATGAGAAAGTTTTATCAGAAATTAAATCTATCGCTGAGTTGATAAAAACGTTACCTAAAGATGATCAGCCTTATTTCGAAGTTAATTTGTCTACCGCTTTTGGATGCAGTATTGCTGGGCAGATAGATTTGTCGATAATCCTTAAATTGGGCGAAGCTGCTTTACAAGCTGGGGCAGATGAACTCGGGCTTTCCGATACAACAGGTTCTGCAAACCCCGCTGATATAAAAAAACGGGTAAAGGCATTACGTTCAGTAGTTGGTGCTAATAAATTAAGAACATTGCATCTTCACAATACTAGAGGTCTCGGGCTTGCGAACGCTCTTGCGGGTATTGAGGAGGGTATTACGACGCTTGATGCATCTTTATGTGGCCTTGGAGGGTGCCCCACAGCTCCCGGAGCGAGTGGTAACATCGTTACGGAAGATTTGGTATATATGCTTGAGTCGATGGGATTAAAAACAGGAATTAATATTGACCAATTACTTAAGGTAAAGAATATTCTTATTGAGGCACTGCCCGGAGAGCCTCTTTATGGATTTATTAGTAATGTTGGCTTAGCTAAAGGACAAATATTATGAATGATAAAGCTCAAAATCGAAAAATGTTTGTAGTCGCTTATTGTAAAGATAGGGTCTCTGAAGAAGCAACCCAATCACGCCATACGCATATGCAAGGGCACATGGATCATGTGGCAAGTATTGTTGATCACATTGCACTTGCTGGCCCGATGTATTCTGATGACGGGGAGAACATAAATGGGTCAATGCTGGTTTATAAAACTGATAAGATTGAACAAGCCCGCGAATGGCTAAAAGGGGACCCTTATTATCAAGCTAATATATGGGAAAGTGTGGAAATTAAATTCTTAAAGGTTGCGCTTGGTGATCAAGTTGGTGGTATAACTTGGTAGTATATAAGGCTGTAGGCTTATTTAATGTCTAATCTACTTATTTATTAATCGGGGATAAATAACATTACAGAATACAAATAGGGGAAGCAATGAATAGCAAACTTGGGCACGGTTTAGATCTGAACAAAACACAGGATCAAATTTACAAAGAAAAATTTGTATCATCATTAAGGGCGTATGTTCTAAATGATTTAGCGAATGATATGCGTCAAGATTTTGAAAAAAATATTGCTTCAGATAATGATTTCTCTAATGGCTTTGAGGTTCACAAAGCTATGCAAGGTAGGGAAATTTTTTCACGTTATAGCAGTATTCGTTGTGCTGCCCAGGAGATGGTGTGGGGCTCGGTCATTGATGAAGTAAACAATAATATCGAATATCTAAGAGAGCAGGTGGAAACTTATAGTAAACAAGCTGAAGGTTCACTAAAGCTAGACCCCGATTTTGAAATTCCAAAATATTACACCTCACTCGATATTCATTTAATGCCTGGAAATTATGAAGGGCGCGTTCAAGGTGCTAATTCGTTGGCTGGTTCAGTTTATGATAATGGCTTCAACGTCTTTGCTTTTGGTGCAATGGGTGAGCAGTTCAATGATATCGGCATGTCAATGGCAAATTGTGTTCGTCTGAAATTTCCGGATTTAAAGCCTGAGACAATTGTAGATGTTGGTTGTACAATTGGTCACAACACGCTGCCTTGGAAACAAACATTTCCATCCGCAGAAATATATGGATTGGATTTGGCTGCTTCTTGTCTGCAGTACGCGCATGCCCGTGCTGAAGCGATGAATATAAAAGCACATTTCCGTCAGGCATCAGCTCAAGCACTTCCTTTTGATGATGAATCTGTTGACGTAGTTTTTTCATCAATGTTTCTTCATGAAATGCCGGTTAAAGAAATCCGAAAATTTATGAATGAAGCTCATAGGGTTCTTAAAAAAGGCGGGGTAATGATACATATGGAATTACCGCCTAATGACTCATTAACACCCTATGATGCGTTTTATCTGGATTGGGACAGTTATTATAATAATGAGCCATTCTACAAAACCTTTAGAGATTTAGGCTATCGAGATTTGTGCAGTAAAGCTGGTTTCCCTGAAGATGCCTTCTTTGAGTCCGTTATGCCTCGTTATACATATGTATCAAATGATATTTTTGCCTCTGCGATTTCAGCAGATGCAAGTTTTGATGAAAACACTGGTCGCTTATCCGACGGTATTCAGTGGTATGGCTTTGGCTCCCAAAAAAAATGAGATAAATGTGTCTGAAACTATTTCTAAAAAAGTAAAAGGTGGTCGCAAATTCTTTTTTGACCAAGCTGAAACTGACATGCTTCTATCTATGTTGCTTTCTCTAATGGCTGAACATTCAAGTGTGAAGGATAGGTTAATCACACTTGAGGCATTTCTGAGTGATAAAGGTCTGCTCGATACTGATGAGTTAACTTCTTATACTCCTAATGAAGATACGTCTGGCGCGATGGATATCGAGCGCGTAAACATGATTAAAAATATTCTAGAGGCTGGGCGTAATATTGGCAATAAATCCGAATAGAAGTAAGGGGGTGAAAATAT
>NYTN01000087.1 GCA_002683515.1 Rhodobiaceae bacterium | reverse complement strand
TCCTAATATTTCCACCACAGTGTTTCACGCGGGTTGGAAGGATCAGTTTGATCTGAGCAAAGTTGAATACAGCGAGCGTTGGCATGTGCCTCACGGAGCAGAGGTATCACTGGATGTTGTTCGTGGAATGCAACGCAAAGAATCTGTCAGGACAGGTCGAACCGCTGGGGTGGATCAAGCGATGTGGAAGATGGAGGCAGAGAAAGGCAGAGAGCGCATTAAAGAGCTGGAAAGTAATCTGAGGCGAGCAGAGATGGCTATTCAGGGGCTAGAGGGTCGTGCTGCTGCAGCCACTGGCAAGCTTGCGCAATTCCAGTCGGACTGTTCAATCTTGCAACGCAAGCTGACAGAAGCGCAGAAACCTGAAGTGCGTACTGAAATTATTGAAAAAGAAGCGCTTTCTGACAGCGTCAAACAAACGCTAAAAGTTGCACGCAAGCAATTAGCTATTCTGCAAGCCGAAAATGACGTGCTTCAATCACAAGTAAAAGAAGGTATCGCCGCGTCTACTCTGGTGTCAAATTTTCAGCATGAAGTCGATAGACTTAAAACTGAAAAACAAGATCTTCTCTATCGTATAGAAGAGTTGAAGCAGCCACGCCGAAGCACTTCCTCACTGCGTCAAGAAATGATCGCCAACCTTGACAAACTGATTGACGGCTAATGGAGAGTATTAACGTAACAGTTCGCGAGGGTGACAGTTTTGACGAGCTGTATCTTGCCTTTCAAAAACCAGTAGGGACGAATCGTGACTTTACGGGATCTGAATTAATTGCTCAGATTAAGGATTCGTTTTCAGGAACTACTGTCGCTGACACTTTTGCGATTACTAAGCTGCCGACGCTTGGGCATCTAAAGCTTGCTCTGAGTGCTTCTCAAACAGAAGCGTTGGCTCGCGATGTCTCACTTGGTTACGTGGAGCGATCACTGGACTATGGTGCTTTGGAGCAATCTCTAGATCCCATTGACGCTGACCGTGTGCTTTTATGGGATTTAAAAGAGTTGTTTTATATTGATGCAGGGTCTGGTATTTCAAGTATCTCTTCAGGAACTGTTGTTGATCCATCATTAAACACCACGAAGATACGTGTTACTACCAGCGTGGATCACGGCCTGGGGTCAAACGACATTGTGCGTATCGCTGGCACATCTGTTGCTGGCTACAATACAACTTACACTACAAATACGCTGACTATCGTCGACAACACGACGTTTGAGATCAATCCAACTAGCGGAACGCCTTTATTTAGCTCAGTCGCCTCTGGCGGTACTGTAAAAGTACTAAAAGAAGATACGATTGTCATAGGCACGCTGAAAGTCAAGCCTCGCATCACCTCGATCTAAGAAACAATGCCTGACATTGAAGAAGGTAAACAGGTAGTAACAGTTGGCCGATCGGAGCCTATTGCTGCCGGCCAGGCCACAATGGCCAATTCGTTGCCGGTTGCCATCGCCAGCGATCAGTCTCCTGTTCCGATTCTGGACAACCTCAGTGCTCCTAGCGAGGTGCATGACGACCTGCTTGGGAACCCCCGAGTGCAGAGCAGCTTGCAATTGTGGGATAGTACTAACATCCTGGCGATTGATCCGAAAGCCTGGAAACTCACTGCAAACGATACCGGCACTCCTGATTACTCCACGGTCACGCACCTACCTCTAGAAAGTGGTGCTCAGTTGCTTGTCAACAGCAATGCAACCAATGCAACTGTCGCTCAGATGCAGAGTCGTCTGGTGTTCCCTTATCAGACAGGTCGCATTACTGACGTGAGCTTTGGCGTGTCCATGCTCAAAGACACTAACGCTGACATTGAATTCGGTATTTGGGACCAAAAAAACGGTTATATCATTCGCATCGTTGGCAACGATTTATTCTTTGTTCGTCGTACCAATTCTGGAGAGAGCCCTCAAAACCACGGCGCTCCTGTCGGCTCAACCGACTTTACGATCAATGATGCCAGTAATCTTTATAACGGAAATCGTTACCGAGTACTGCCTAACGATCCTTCTGTTCTGGAAGAAATTGTTCCCCGCAGTTCTTTTAACGGCGACAAGCTTGATGGTGTAGGCAGCAGTGTTCACACGCTAAGCCTTTCAAACGTGACAATGTTCCGTATCCAAATGGGCTGGTACGGCGGATCTGCTGCTCGTTTGATGGCATATGTGCCCAAAGACGAGAATTTAGCTTCTGGAGAAGTAGCCAAGCAAGCTCGATGGGTGACCGTTCATCAGATCAACACTTGCGATCGCATTCCTTTCCCAAGTCTTGGTAATCCCAATCTTCCCTTGACATTCCGTGTCAAGAAGACTGGCAACCTCACTCAAGCCGTCTACCTCAAGATTTACGGCACCAAGGCCGAAATTGATGGTGGTGACGCTTCTAAGTACGACATTTTTAGTCAGCCCGGAAGTGCTGCCTCGATTAACACTGGCACTTCTCGCCCTTTGCTGAGCCTGCGTTGCAAAGAAAACATCGTCAACGCAGACGGCAATAGCAAGACCAACATCATGCGAGTTGTTCCGCTGATGCTGAACTTTTCAAGCCAGTTCCGAGCTAAATTTTCGTTGATTAAAAACCCCACAGCCTTGACTGTCGGTGGAGTGACAATTGATCCTGCTACCGACACGGCAAGTTTCACTTCTAGCGCTCAACTTTCGGCCATAGAGTACAACACAACAGCTACGGCTTTAAGCGGTGGAGAGACGGTTGCAACGTTTTTCTCTGGGGACGACGACGGTCAGAACTTGATGTTGGAAGAGATCTTCCGTTACAACAGAGAGTTCTTGACTCGTCCCATTTCCAACGACGGTGGAAGTGCCGGTGACATCCTCACTCTTGTAGTTGAAAGCGTTGCCGACAATTCTAATACTGTCAACGGCTCCATTACTTGGGGCGAACGGTGATTAAAGTATGGCAACTTACCATCAGCTCGACCATGAAGTAGGGCAAAAAACTATTGTCGTAGGCAGTGGTTCTGTTAATTCAGGAACCACTCTTCAACAAGAAGGACATTTTCCTGTTGGACAAAATGTCATCGCTAGTGGCGTTCCCGTAGTCTTCCCTCGTTTCGAGGGAAATCTGCCAATCGTCATTCATAAAGAAAAGCAAAGCGAAGTTCGTTCTGATCTTCTTGGCAATCTTAAGGCTGAGAAATCGCTCAGCCTCTTTAATTACACAGACGATTATGCCTATAGAGATGATATTTACATCTCTGAAGTTCAAGGTCTTAACGAGGTTGGGGCCGATGGCTTAGAAAGTGCTAAATGGGCTCAATTAGAAAATGTTGGAACCGACTACGCACCAATCCCCACTGGATTCATCCGTCACGATGAAAACCGGCGAGCCGTCAAAATTGAACTTGCTAAAGCAGAAGGAGGCTTTCAGCGAGTACGTATTGCCACCCGGAAACGATTTAGATATCAAACTGGGCGGGTCATTCGCGCTTCGGTCTGCCTTCAGATGAGTCTGAACGATCTCCCGGCTTGCGAAAAGACCTGGGGGATCGGAGATGCACAAGACGGTTTTTTCTTCCGCATCAAGGCGGATGGGCAGGGCGATAATTTAATGCTGGTTCATCGCCGCTCTTCCGGCGATGGACTACCAAAAGAAATAATTGTCTCTAGAAGTGCATTTAACGGAGACAAACTGGATGGAGCTGGTGGCAGTGGGGCCGCTTTAGATTTCACTCAGAATGCCATGTATCTCGTGGAATGGGGCTGGTACGGCGCCTCTTCTGCAAGGTTTTATTCGTTTGTAGTTGACGAAAACAAAGAAGTTCCGAAGACTGTTCAAGGCATTCCCCGCGGACGCTGGGTGTTAATGCATGAGATGCTAATTCCTGACAGCTTGGATGCTCCAAGCTTGGGCAGCCCGGTTCTTCCTTTTACTATCGAGGTAACGAATACAGGATATCTTGTTGAGCCTCAATTCATTATTAAATATGGATTGAGTCTGCAAGTCGATGGAGGCGAAACAGAGAAAGCGGAAATCTTTGGAGCAGATTTGACATCTGGTCGCGACATTGGTCCTGTATTAGGAGGAACTCTGCCTTGTCATTTCTTCCCATTGTTTGCAATAAGAAGCAAGGATTTTGCTGCTGGCAATATTCTCAATACTCAGCAAGGATTGCCAAAAACTTTAAGCTTACTGGCCAACAGCGGCACTGAATTTGCAGTTTTCAGGGATGCAGACTTCGCCTCTATTGCCGACAACGCAGGCCATTTCAATGGAACTCTACCTTCCGACGCTGATGGCGAGTACGGCTTGGCTGAGGCCCTTCTAGAAGGGCCTGACGGCAACAATCAGAACGTCCAGTTGTTGACGGAAGTGCCGGAGTCCTTGCCTCTTGCTATCGAAGACACATACACAGCTACTGACATGGGCGCATTGGAAGGTAACTTCCTACTCAAGAAAGTTGTGTCTGGTAAAAAATTGACAACGCTTTTTCTTCCTCCAAACAAGGGCACAGATGTTGACTTGACGCAGATTTACGATCTTGTCAGAGAGTCAATCACCACGGAATATGACAGCAAATTTGATTTTCCCGTAAACAACGAGAACATTCAAATTACAAACATTGATTCCAATGGGGTTCTTACGGTTGATCGGAAACATACTTTCGAGACCGGCTTCCGCTTTGTTATTGGTACTCGCACTTTCTACGTAAGAACAGCCCCAAGTGTCACTACTTTGACCTTATCGACGACGAGAGGAGGTGGCCTGTATAACAGCTACGCCTCAGACGGTATTACTGCTCCTGTCTATGCCACTGGCTTCTACGACTTGGTTATTAACAACGCTGTTGCTAGTCGTGCTCGACCAATCGATCAAGGTATCGTGGTGTTTGCAGCTCGTCGAGTTACAGACTCTTTACTTTCTGCGGATTTAGGTGAAAAAAATGCAGAGTGGATGCGAGTCTTTAACTGTTCAACAACAAATACGTATAATGAAGTGAGTCCTGCGCCTGAAGTGAGGGCGTTCCTTAATTACGGACTGCGTTAAGCATGGCAGTAGGAAGTTCCATCGTCAATCTGACCGCCAGTGGTTTGCCCACTGAGACGGAAGATCGCGCCTATTCGTTTTGTTTAGGCACTCAAATTCTGCAAAACCCTTCTCAGACTCCTCGCACTGGCAGCTTTTCTTTTAAGATTAGTCCTGATCAGTTTGATGTTGCTATTGCTGGTAATACCGTGGGAGCCACTGCTATCGGTCTTGCCGAAAGCACAAACATCTCCACGGTTTCCACTTGGAGCGCTGCTGCAGAACTAAAAGACAGCGGCAGTGCTTATGGGATTTACGCGATTAGTGTCGCAGAAAAAGACGGAGATGGAGGCAAAGTCAATGTTGCAACAGCAGGACAATCTATCGCGACTGTTGTCAAGAACAGAACTGCCAGCGGCACTAGCAGCGTTGACAATACTTTTGATTGTGTTTCGCACGGATACACGGCAGGTGATGCTGTCGTAATTGCTAGTGGAACCATCCCTAATCCGCTAGCAACCGGCCTTACATATTTTGTCATCCCTTCTGGAACCGACAAAATCATGCTTGCAGCCACCCGCACTGCCGCACTTGCTGGTGTAGGCAGCGAGATTGACATTATCGGCACCACTTCTCCTATTTTTCTGGAAAGTGATGACGTGTTCAAGATTGAGCGGAATGGAGTGTCAGGCGCTCTGGTGGTGACTCGTAATGGCGCAACGATTCACACTTACGCAGGCGCAAGCACTAACACTCTGAGACCTTTCTTTTGGTCAAGACAGAGCACTAACAGCGCTACAATTCCAGTATTCAAGGCGATCAAAGTCAGCGGAGCTTCTTAATCCATGGCCCAGAATAAAGTAATTACTGACCTTGTTTCGCTGGTCACGCCCAACAACGACGATATTTTCGTCGTTGTTGACAATACGACAACTCCTTCGCTTTCTGTCACGAAGAAGATTACGTATGCCAACTTGAAGGAAGCTCTTCAAGACATGCTTGATCTTGTCGTCACCGATGGTAACGGCATCACTTCTACTTACGACGACACTAATAATACTCTTCAGATTTCAGTTGACGCTAATACGACTGTTCAAAAAACTATTGTTTCCAAGGGTGGAACGACTATTGCCAGTCGTCAGCAGCTCAACCTCATCGAAGGGGCAAGCATTGCCTTAGATGGAGTTGATAACCCTTCAGGAGATCGAGTTGATCTCACGATTAAAAACACTGGTGTTTCTACCGCCACAAATCTCAGCGCGACGGGCACGTCGTTTAATGTGCTTAGCTCTGTCACGACACTGGCTAACGGCACTCAGGATGCTCGCTTGCGCCCACTAAAAGCAGCAAGCAACAAGCTTACGATTGCTTTTGCGGACACTAACAACTCAATCGCCATCGATGTTGACCCAAGCAACATCAGCATCAACGATCTGTCTCAAAGCAGCCCTCTCGCCCTTGCAGTGGGCGGCACCGCTGCAACGACAGCCACGCAGGCACGCGCCAATTTAGGCGCAGCCAAAACCGGCGCAAATAGTGATATCACGAGCCTGGCAGGACTTACGACAGCCCTTTCCATTGCTCAAGGTGGAACCGAGGCGGGCACAGCTCAAGACGCTTTGCAGAATTTGGGCGGCCTGAAATATACAACTAACGTCGGAACCGCTGGTCAAAGTTTGGTTGTTAACCAAGCAGCACTTGTTAGTAATGAATATCGAACTGAGCTGAAAGGCATTAAAGCAGGCTCAAACAAGGCAACTGTTTCAACTATCTCTAATGACATTTCAATCGACATTAATGCTGACAATGTCCTTAATGCAGCAAGTAACAATATTAATTTCAATGCTGTCCGACTGACCAATGTTGCACAGCCTGTCTCTTCAGACGATGTTGCCAGCAAGGCTTATGTAGACAGCGTTGCTCAGGGGCTGCAGATTAAAGACGCTGTGATTGCAACATCAACAGCAAGTCAGACGGGAACATATGCCGGCGGCCCTAAAACCTTCACCTACACGGCAACGGGTGTGCCGTCAATTGACGGCATCAATATTACCGCCATTGGCACCAGGATCCTTCTGAAGGACCAAAGCACAGGCTCACAGAATGGCATTTACTCACTGACTACGGCAGCAGCCGCAGGTGTTAACCCGGTGCTTACTCGCACCACTGATTTCGACACAAGCGCCGAAGTTGATGCTGGTGCTTTCCTCTTCACTCAAAGCGGATCTACTAACGGTGGCAAGCAGTTTGTTCAAACAGTTGATGATCCTGTTCTTGACACCAACCCTCTGTCATTCACCGTCTTAGCGGACAGTAGTGTTCAGCCTGATTCGGTTACCAACGCCAAACTGGCCAATGTGTCAGCAAACACCATTAAAGGTGCTCTAACTGGTGGCGACCCCAACGATTTGACGGCTGATCAAGCCATCACCTTGCTAAATACGGCTTCTGCTAATACTGTCAATGCTGCCCGCATCGCAAGTGTTCTTGATAGCAACGCTCGCACCGCTATTTCGGTTGCAGGCGTTGACAAGGGCATTCGTCGCAAGATTAACTTTGTCGGGGGAACTAACGTCACAATTACTGCAGTAGACGATGCTTCTAGCGAAGAAGTTGACGTAACAATTAATGCTGCTGGCGGTGGCGGTGGTGTCAGCCTCGGCCTTGCCGTTGCACTCGGCTAATTACTCTCCTCTATACTTAACAAAGCACAGGATTCACCATGGCTGAACGGTTTGAAACGCAAAGCACTAAGCTTTCGTCTGCTAATAGCGTCACTGATGTTTACGCACTGGCTAATACCAACTCCAGTGATGATCGTTCGGTTGTGCTGAGCGTAATGGCTGCTAATACTGACGGTATCAACTCTGTTGACGTGAGTTTGTTTGTAGCTGCTGCGGGATCTAGTTCTACTACGGTTGCAACCGTAGAAGCCGAAGCAACCAGCTTCTACTTGGCGAAAACTATTACAATTCCAGCAGATGCTTCGCTTGAATTTGTTGCAAACAAAGTTGTGCTGGATCATGGTCAAAAGCTGCGTGCTTACGCTTCCGCTGCAGGCGATTGCCAAATCACTGTTAGCGCCCTTGAAATCTATTGATGCTTTGGCATCTACTGCCAAAATAGGAGGCCGCGAGCATGAGTAAGGTTCACGAAGATAACGCTGGGTACATTGGTGTTTCTCACGAGGAAACACAAGACCCGTTCTACAGCTATAACAAGCTGGCGCTGCCTCTAACGGAAGCAACAGATTCTGTACAGCGCCCTGCAGAAGTTACGCATACGGTGACTGTTGCTGGTGGTAAGTTCGTTATTGGTGGTGTATCTCAGGCCACACTTAGTCTGACTGAGGGCGGGGTATATGTGTTCGACCAAAGCCACAACAGCAACGGAACTCACCCTTTCAAATTCAGCCAGACTTCAAACGGGACGTGGAACCGTGGAACTGAATACACCAAGGGTGTTTCTTACGTCGGCACCCCAGGAAGTAGTGGCGCGTATACGCAATTGGTTGTCCCTTTTGGGGGTCTGGATCTTTATTACTATTGCGGTAACCACACTGGTATGGGAGGCAGCGCTACGACGCCTGCCAATGCCGGGATGGCTACGGTCGGCCTGCCGATCTTGCATACCACGGATAAGGTTGGAAAAACGCTGGGATCAGGATTTA
>NYTN01000086.1 GCA_002683515.1 Rhodobiaceae bacterium | reverse complement strand
TGATAAATTGATCGGGGTCCTCGGTGTCAATCTCAAGGTCGATACTGTCAACATCTGCAAAACGCTTAAAAAGTACCGCCTTGCCTTCCATGACGGGCTTAGAAGCCAGTGCGCCTAGATTGCCAAGTCCTAAAATAGCTGTCCCGTTTGATATAACGGCGACCATATTGCCACGACAGGTTAAGTCATAAGACGCGTCAGGGTTGTCTGCAATCGCACGCACAGGAACAGCCACGCCCGGCGAGTAGGCTAGAGACAAATCTCTTTGCGTCGCCATTGGCTTGGTTGGGTTGATTTCAAGCTTACCCGGCTTGCCACGACTGTGAAACCTTAGCGCCTCACGATCAGATATATTTTTTTCAGTTGAGTCATCCATTTAACACCTACCTTGTTGATATTTACGGTGATGTGCGGATTATCACAAGCCCTGAGTTTATTTCGTTTTCATGTGCCCTTGATTTAAGCAGATATTTTCCAGTAGTAATTTTCCATATCGCATTTTCCATTGCTGGGCAGCTCTGCTAGGATAGCATTATGCTGAACGCCGAAAATAATATGACATCAACAAAGACAAGAATGCCGACTACAGATCAAAACACAACGCCAATGATGCGTCAGTTTCTGGACATCAAGGCGGGCCATCACGATTTTCTCTTGTTTTATCGAATGGGAGATTTCTATGAGCTATTTTTTGATGACGCCATTACGGCGGCAGCGGCACTGGACATTACGCTTACCCATCGTGGCAAACATCTAAATGAAAACATTCCGATGTGCGGTGTGCCTTTTCATGCCGCCGAAAGCTATCTCCATCGCCTCATTCGAAAAGGTCATAAGGTAGCGATTTGCGAGCAGACCGAAGACCCTGCCGAGGCAAAAAAACGTGGGTCAAAATCTGTAGTCCGGCGAGAGGTCGTGCGCCTCGTAACTGCCGGCACGCTCACAGAAGAGGGGCTGTTGGAGGCGGGAGTCAATAATTACCTCGCCGCTTTCGGTCAAACCCGACAAGAAGAAAACCCTGCCTTAGCATGGGTAGATATGTCGACAGGCGACGTACAGATTTTTGCCGGAACATTTGAAGCTATTCAGGGGCGTTTGGCGGGTTTAATGCCACGTGAATTACTGTTGCCGGACAGTCTACAGCTAGAAAAAAAGGTTCTACTGGCTGAAAGTTGCGGTGATGTTGCCATGACAGAGCTTGCCAGCTCCCAGTCTAATTCTGAGTCCGGTCACGCGGCCTTGGTAGAGGCATATCAGGCTAAGACACTTGAGGGGTTTGGTAACTGGTCGCGGTCAATGTATGCCGCAGGCGGCTCCCTGATTAACTATCTCACCCTTACCCAACTCGGGAAATTGCCGAACCTAAAGCCGCCACGTTTAATGTTAGCCGATGATAGAATGCGGATAGATGCGGCGACTTGTCAGAATCTGGAAATTCTACAAAATAAAACCGGCGAGAAAAAAGGTTCTCTTTTTGCTGCAATTGATAAAACGGTAACGGGCCCAGGCGCTCGTATGCTTTCCCAAAGGCTTGCTGCACCCTTGGCCCAGAAACAAGCGATTGAAGGCCGGCTTGATGCTATAAGTTTTTATGCAGGTCAGGGGGCCGAGACCACAAGAATGCGTGAGGCTAAACGCGCGATTTTAAAAAAGACGCCCGATATGGCCCGCGCCCTTGGGCGCCTGTCGCTGGAAAGATGTGGCCCGCGTGATTTGGCGGCTGTGAGGGACGGGCTGATGCAAGGCTTTGAATTGGCGGCGACAGCCCTGCCCAATATTATCCCCTTGCCGCCACTGATCGAGATGGCGCTAGCCGCAATTGCGCCCGCGCAAACATCCTTAAAAGATTTGTGCAAACATCTCGAAAAGGTGCTAGCTGAAGAACTGCCCATTCTGACGCGTGATGGTGGATTTATTGCTGCGGGATATCATCCGGGACTTGATGAGGCTCGGCGTTTAAGAGATGAAAGCCGTCGCGTGATTGCGGGATTACAAAATAGCTACCGTGAATATACCAGCATAAAAGCGCTTAAGGTAAAATATAATACTGTGCTTGGTTACCATATTGATGTCCCGTCTGCACATGGCGATAGGCTAATGACCGCTCCTTTTGCCGAGACATTTTTTCATCGGCAGACACTCGCCAACTCGGTTCGGTTTTCTACTAAAGAGTTGGCAGAATTGGCCGGTCAAATTTCTCGTGCCGGTGAAAAGGCGACAGGGCTTGAACAGGAAATTTTCAAGGCCCTTTGTGGCGAGGTTCTGGCGGAAGCTGACGCGATTAGCCGCGCCGCCGAGGCTTTAGCTGATCTGGATGTGGCGCTGGCGCTCGCCGAGCTTGCCTGCGATATGGAATGGGTGCGTCCGGAAATTTATGATGACCATCGTTTCTTTGTTGAGGGCGGTCGTCATCCAGTGGTCGAGGCGTCATTGTCCGGACAGGGCGAAAGCGCCTTCATTGCCAATGATTGCCATATTCATGCCAATGATAAACTGAGTGATACGGGCAGATTATTATTGCTCACGGGGCCTAATATGGCGGGTAAATCAACTTATTTGCGCCAAAATGCATTAATTGCAGTACTGGCTCAAAGCGGGTGCTATGTGCCAGCCGTGAAAGCAGAAATCGGAATCGTTGATCGTCTGTTTAGCCGAGTTGGGGCGGCAGATGATTTAGCGCGCGGGCAGTCAACTTTTATGGTTGAGATGGTGGAAACAGCGGCGATATTAAATCAAGCAAGCCCTGCGAGCTTGGTCATTCTTGACGAGATTGGGCGCGGTACATCCACATTTGACGGCCTATCGATTGCATGGGCAACTGTTGAGCATATGCATGAAATTAATAAATGCCGTACAATGTTTGCTACGCATTTTCACGAATTGACGGGCCTGTCGGAGAAACTCGATAAAGTAACGAATATCACAATGCGAGTTTCCGAATATCAGGGTGATGTTGTGTTTCTTCACGAGGTGATTGCCGGAGCTGCCGATCGTTCATATGGCATTCATGTTGCCAAGCTTGCCGGCCTCCCGGCTACTGTGATTGCTCGAGCGAGAATACTGCTTGAAAAGCTGGAACAAAGTCGAGAACAAGCTGAGCCTGCTGGCGCGCTGGAAAGCTTACCATTATTTGCGCCAGCGCTATCTGCAGAAGGGATACAAGACAATAAGATGGATAGCCCTGCTGACAGGTTAAGTCAGGAAGTGGCTGCAATAGACCCTGACAGCTTACCCCCGAAAGAGGCGCTGGATTTTATTTATCGTCTGCGTCATATTTTGGATGAAGCATGAAGGTATAATTTTTCGGTTCGCGACTTATGTATGCAAGAGGTTATGTATATAAGAGATAGTTGGATTTTAAGTGAACGGGCTCATGGAAAATAAAAAGTCAAAAACATTAAAAAGACCTGATACGGCTGAAAAAATTCGTAAAGCGTTTGAAAAAATTGAGCGCAATTACGCGAATATGCCTGATGATGCACTCACTCATTCAAAAGCTGCGGCGCTTGAGATGCTCAAAAAGAAGCTGTCAAAAGGCCATCAGCGGGCGCATGAAAACTTGCTCAATAGGAGTTATCGGGGCGGCAAATGTGCCGAGGTTATAAGCGCCTTAATGGATGATATTATTATTGAGCTGGCGCGGTTTGCTAATCAGCTTTTGAAGGGTAAGGACGGGCAGCCAATTTCATTTACAATTGTTGCGGTCGGCGGGTATGGGCGTCAGCGTCTTGCCCCCGGTTCAGATATTGATTTGCTTTTTATCACACCCCAGAATGCCGATAAAGCCTGCCTAGAAGTTGTGGAATTTATTTTATACATGCTCTGGGATTTGGGGCTAAAGGTTGGCCACGCCACCCGGGATGTAGATGATTGCATATCTCAAGCTAAAGCAGACATGACCATCCGCACAGCGATGCTTGAAGCTAGATTTTTGACTGGCGATGAGGAATTGTTCAAAAAATTCCGGAAAAAATTCGCCGGAAAAATTCTTAGCGGATCAGCGCGTAATTTTGTGAAAGCCAAGTTGGATGAGCGCGACTTAAGGCACAAAAGAAGCGGGGAAAGCAGATACCTGGTCGAACCAAATGTTAAAGAAGGCAAAGGTGGATTGCGGGATCTGAACACATTGTTCTGGATTGCTAAATATTGCTATGCGGTTGACACTCTTGACGAGTTAGTCAGTTGCGGGTTTCTCTCTCGTGAAGAGCTGAATCTTTTTAAACGCTGTGACAATTATTTATGGGCGGTCAGGTGCCATTTGCATTTTCTGACTGGGCGCGCAGAGGAGCGTCTGGGTTTTGACAATCAATCTGCCATGGCAGAAGCCATGGGCTTCAAGTCCACAAGTGGTCTTAATAAGGTCGAGCGCTTCATGCGCCAGTATTTTTTAATTGCTAAAGATGTTGGTGATTTAACCAGAATTTTCTGTGCGCGCCTAGAGGCGGAGCAAACCAAGCCGGGCCGAATGGGGCGGTTGCCGGCGCTGTTCCAGCGCCAAAAACAGGTGTATGGTTTCACCATATCCGGCCAGCGCCTCACGATGGTGCGCTCGGATGTATTTCGGCGCAATCCGGTTAATCTTATCCGTATGTTTAAAATCGCCAATGATTATAAGTTGCTGATAGATCCAAATACGTTGCGAGAAGTAACGCGCTCGCGTCATCTTATTGATAAGGATTTGCGAGAGAACCATGAGGCCAATAAGTTGTTTCTGGAAATTCTCACCTCGCGCAATCACCCAGAGCGTATTTTGCGTCGTATGAATGAGGCGGGCGTTTTGGGCAAGCTGTTACCAGATTTTGGGCGGATTGTCGCCATGATGCAGTTCAACATGTATCACCACTATACGGCTGATGAGCATTTGCTCAGAGCCATTGGCATTTTGTCTGAATTGGAGCGCGGCGAATTGGAGGATGACCACCCGCTGGCACACCGCTTGATGTCACAGAATATCAATCGCAAGGTGATTTATCTGGCTGTGCTGCTACACGACATTGCCAAGGGGCGGCCTGAAGACCATTCGCTTGCGGGCGCCCGCATTGCGCGCCGCCTCGGACCACGCTTTGGTTTAACCAAAAATGAAACCGAACTTGTGGCTTGGCTTGTGGAATTCCATCTAGTTATGAGCGACACGGCGCAAAGGCGTGATTTGACCGATCCGCAAACCATTGAAGATTTTGTTTCAAATGTGCAGACCTTGGAAAGATTGCGGCATTTGTTGGTGCTGACTGTGGTCGATATTCGCGCTGTTGGTCCGGGTGTTTGGAATGGCTGGAAAGGTCAGCTTTTGCGAGAGCTTTATTTCGAAGCTGAGGCACTGTTGGTCGGCTCTGCCAGTCATGCCAACAGGCCGCTAAGAGTTGCGAATGCTCAGAAAGAATTTCTGGATGTTTTGCGGATGAATATGCCCGATTGGTCGGAAGCCAAATGCAAAAAATATATTACGCGTCATCATGATGCTTATTGGCTGAGTTACGATATAGATACAAAAATCAAGCATGCGGCCTTACTCTCATCGGTAGAAGACTCTGGCTTTCAAATTGAAGTTACGGAAGATAAAAAACAGGATGTTCTCGAGCTCAATTTCACTTGCCCTGACCACCCCGGCTTATTCTCGCGTCTATCGGGCGCCTGCGCTGTCGCTGGATTGACGATTGTTGATGCTAAGCTTGCCATTACCAAAGATGGTATGGCACTCGATGTTTTAAGACTGCAAGAGCCCGAACGGGAAAACTTTCCCGATAAGGTGCGCGTGAAGAGGCTAATTGCGACTATTCAAAGTGTTTTGCATGGCGAAATTCTTCCTCCTGACCTTCTGGCGGATGTGCCTTTCTCGCGGCGGGTAAATGCTTTTAAATTGGTCAATAATGTGATGATTGATAATGATGTGTCGAGCCATTCGACAGTTGTCGAGGTCAGCGGACTTGACCGTCCTGGATTGCTGTATGCACTGGCCAAAACATTATTTAATCTGAATGTAACGATTGTATCTGCGCGCGCCGTCACTTTCGGTGAAAGAGCCGTTGATGTATTTTATGTGCAAGACTTGACGGGAGAAAAAATAACACGCAAATCCAAATTGACCGCCATGATGGATGGTTTACAGATGGTGCTAGTCAATCAATCCAAGTCTGAGCGAGCTGAGCAGTCAAAGCAGGCCAAGTCTTCCAAGTCAGCCAAACAAGGACGAAAAGCAGCTTGATGAAGCGGTTTTCCATAATAAGAGCTGCGGCGACGACGGGGGCTGCGACTTTGATGAGTCGTATTCTCGGATTTCTGCGGGATGTGATGATTGCAGCTTCGCTGGGCGCTGGCCCATTAGCGGATATTTTTGTAGTAGCGTTTAGATTGCCTAATCTTTTCCGCCGCCTCTTTGCTGAAGGAGCATTTAATGCTGCTTTTGTACCTATCTTTGCGAAGCGGATGGAGGCTGAGGGTGTTGATGCCGCGCGTAAGCTTTCAGCAGAGATATTGGCGGTACTGCTGGTAGGGCTAATCATTTTCACGCTCCTTGCCGAATGGTATATGCCCCACCTAGTTCATGCGCTGGCGGGCGGATTCAAGGCTACACCGGAAAAATTCGATTTGGCAGTAACCTATTCGCGCATAACGTTTCCTTATCTGGTTTTCATGTCTCTCTTGTCGCTTTATTCGGCGATGTTGAACGCCTCTGGCCGATTTGCCGTCGCCGCTTTTGCGCCCGTCTTACTTAATATTGTGCTTATTGGTGCTTTGGTGCTGGCGGCCATGACAGGCCGAGACAGCCTCGCATCACTTATATGGGGGATTGCGATTGCGGGTGGGGTACAATTTTTGATGGTTTGGTTCGCTGTTAAGCAAGCAGGTCTAGGTATAGGTCTACAACGTCCACGCCTCACCGAGGATGTAAAGAGGGTTCTGACTCTGGGGCTTCCGGGTGTGCTTGCTGCAGGTGTAGGTCAAATTAATTTGTTGGTCGGGACGAATATTGCCTCCGCGCAAGATGGGGCAGCGTCATGGCTGTATTATGCCGACAGGCTTTATCAACTTCCGCTGGGTGTCATTGGCATTGCGCTTTCAGTCGCTTTGTTACCCGATCTTTCGCGGCGACTGAGGGCCGGCGATGAGGCCGGCGCGCGACATAGCCAGAACCGAAGCCTGCAGATTGCCCTCTTGTTTTCCATTCCCTGTGCTGTCGGTCTCTATCTTATGGCTGACACGGTTATGGCTGTTTTATTTCAACGCGGCGCATTTACGGCTGCAGATACTTCTGCCTCGGGAGTTGCGCTTATGGGGTTTGCGTTTGGCCTTCCTGCCTTTGTTGGAATTAAGGTTATGCAGCCAAGTTTCTTCGCACGGGAGGATACTTTTTATCCTTTCGTTTATGGCGCTCTGGGCGTTGTTGCAAATATTGCTATCAGCCTCACTTTTTTCCCGGTTTTTGGGCACTTAGCGATTGCCGTTGCCACGAGCGTTGCGGGGTGGTTGACGCTTGTCACCATGAGTGTGCATTTGCTCATTAACGGCTGGCGGCCTGATAAGGCGCTTGTGATAGGTACGTTAGCTATCTTGTTTTCGGCTGCTCTAATGGCTTTGGCGCTGAATTATTCACCTTTCGCGCCACCTGAGGGTTCGGCACATCCAGCCTCACTGGTTGTATGGCTTGCGGGTCACATTTTAGCAGCGATAGCACTTTTTCTGCTTTCCAGCCTTCTGACGGGCGCTTTTGGCAAAGATGTCCTGAGCTATTTTAAGTCCTCTGCACGTGCGGCGCGGCTTGCCAAATCTGACGCATTGCGTGATAAGGCTGATGAGAATGAAGGGGGTAATTAGATGACGGATTTCCATCCACGGGTCTTTTCGGGTGTACAGCCAACAGGCAATCTTCACCTCGGCAATTATCTTGGCGCGATTAAAAACTTTGTTGCCCTGCAGGGTAGCCATGAATGCATATATTGTGTCGTTGATTTGCACGCTATTACTGTCTGGCAGGATCCCAAGGAACTGAAGCAGAATATTTACGAAGTGACCGCAGCTTTTCTTGCCGCTGGCGTGGATGCAAATAAACATGTTGTTTTCAATCAGAGCCGCGTTTCTTCTCACGCTGAATTGGGTTGGATTTTAAATTGTGTTTCTCGCATTGGGTGGCTGAATCGAATGACCCAGTTTAAAGAAAAAGCAGGCAAAAACCGTGAAAATGCGTCTGTCGGTCTTTATGTTTACCCCAACCTTATGGCTGCGGATATTTTGGCCTATCGTGCAACGCATGTGCCTGTTGGGGATGATCAAAAACAGCACCTTGAGCTGGCACGAGATATTGCCCAAAAATTCAACCATGATTATCTCGGTGAAGATGCGCCGCCTTTTTTCCCGCTTCCTGAGCCGTTTATTGCTGGGGCGGCTACGCGTGTGATGTCATTGCGTGACGGGTCGCGTAAAATGTCCAAATCCGAACCATCCGACATGTCGCGTATCACGCTCACGGATGATGCTGATGAGATTGCCAAAAAAATCAGGAAAGCCAAAACAGACCCCCATCCGCTCCCTAGCGCGAAGGAAGGGCTCGAGGGACGTCCTGAAGCTTTGAATCTTGTGGGTATTTTTGCAGCCCTATCTGGTCAAGACGTTGAGACTGTTCTCACAGAATATGGGGGCAAGCAATTCTCAGAGTTCAAGCCTGCTCTGGCAGATTTGGCAGTTGAGACACTTGCCCCGATAGGCACTGAAATGTCCCGTTTGCTTGATGCCCCCGAGCACCTTGAGACTGTTCTTTCAGATGGTGCGGCGCGTGCTGATGCTATCGCTAGCCCTGTTTTGGCGCAGGTGAAAAAAATGGTTGGTTTTTCAGCGTAAGGCGGTTTTAATATTTTACGATCAAGAACAAGAATTAAACAGCGCTTGCCGTATCATTTGAGATAAGGCACTTTAATAATATGTATAAAGACGCACATTTGCCTCGAAAATTTTTGGTTGTCGTAGATGGCACGCCCGAATCTCGGGCTGCCTTTCGTTGGGCTGAGAGGCGGGCGCATGGTAACGGCGGTCAGTTAGCTCTTTTGGTTGTATTGGAGCCAGGCGGTTTCGAGCATTGGCTTGGCGTTGAAACGCTGATGAAAGAAGAGGCTAAGGAGAATGCCGAGCAGATACTTGCAGAACTTTCCGCCGAGGTTGAAAAGATTGCCGGACGTTCACCGGAAACCCATATAATGGAGGGTAACAGAATTGAGCAGGTGATGGATCTAATCAATGGTGATAAAACTATCTCAACACTTGTGCTGGCCGCCGGCACGGATCCCGCAGGTCCAGGGCCGCTTGTCGGCGCTTTGGCAAATGGAAAGGCGGGTTTTCATATTCCCGTCACAGTGGTGCCGGGCGAGTTGACTGATGATGAAATAGACGCGCTGACTTAAATAAGTTCAGCGCATGGAGTAAATAAAGCGCTACCCGTATCTGGAGAAAAAATGTTTATACAAACTGAAGAAACCCCGAACCCAGCAACATTGAAATTTCTTCCCGGAAGAGATGTCATGGGAGCCGCCCCACCGGCTGATTTCCCGAATGCTGAGAGCGCGAAAGCCTCTCCTCTTGCGGAAACACTTTTCAAGATTCCTCAGGTCAGCAGTGTATTTCTTGGTTCTGACTTTATTACTATAACCAAATCCGAAGATGATTGGCAGCAACTTAAGCCCCTTCTTCTTACCTCATTGATGGATTTCTTTTTGACGGGACTGCCCGTCATTAATCAGGCGACTGCGCCAGAAGGCGCCGGTGATAATGAAAGTGAAGAAGGTGACTCTGAGATTGTTTCCACCATTAAACAATTGCTTGATACGCGGGTTCGCCCTGCTGTAGCTCAGGATGGAGGCGATATTGTTTTCCACGGCTATGAAGAGGGGGTTGTTTCTTTGACCATGCGTGGGGCATGTGCCGGTTGCCCTAGTTCGACAGCCACCCTAAAGCACGGCATTGAAAATTTACTAAAGCATTTTATTCCCGAAATTACCGAAGTGAGAGCCACCGAAGGTGTGGATGAGGGAGAAAATCATGCCGGATAATATGCTTGATAATAAAGCTCTGGATTTATTGTTCCGTGAGGCGCGTTCGCAGAATGCTTATGTTGATGCCCCTATAAGTGATGATAAGCTGAAGGCGCTTTATGATGTCTGGAAATATGGCCCCACGAGCGCTAATTGCTCTCCCGCGCGAGTTGTCTTTGTCCGCAGTGAAGAGGGTAAGGCCAAGTTATTGCCGCACCTTATGGGGGGCAACCAAGAAAAAACAAAATCAGCCGCTGTATGCGCGATTATCGGCCACGATATTAAATTCTATGATCGTATCCCCGAGCTTTTTCCGCATCAGCCTGAGGCCCGGGAGTGGTTTTGCAATGACTATAATTTTGCCGCAGAGTCAGCTTTCAGGAATGGCTCCTTACAGGGCGCATATTTAATGATTGCGGCTCGGGCCATGGGGCTTGATGTTGGGCCAATGTCCGGCTTTAGCCCAAAAGGTGTAGAGGAAACTTTTTTCCCTAACAGCACAGTTAAGGTAAATTTTCTTTGTAATCTGGGTCAGGGTGATCCCTCAGTTGTTTTTGAACGCTCGCCGCGGCTTGCTTTCGAGGATGCTTGCGCCCTTGCCTAATCCGCAACACTGCCCTTCAGTTCTGGCTTGTGATACCTCACAACAAGCATGTTCGGTTGCGCTTGCACTTTCAGATGGCACTATCATTGAGCGCCTTGAAGAAACAGGTCGCGGGCACACTGAAAAACTTCCTTTAATGATTGCTGATATTCTGACCTCTTCAGGCGTTAGCCTAAATGATATTGCTAGGTTGGGCGTCACCATAGGGCCCGGAACATTTGCAGGCGTGCGTTTGGGTTTAGCGGCGATGCGTGCCATTCGTATTAGCCATCGATTGCCGATATATTCCATCACAACTACGCATGCCCTTACCTTACCCGTACAAAAAATGCCGGGGGGTAATGGAGGGCGTCAATCGATTGTTGCAATTGATGCACGGCGAGGCGAGCTTTATTGCCAGATTTTTGATGCGCAAGGTATTCCCATTACTGATGCCATGTCGCATACACCCGAAGCGTTAGTTGAAATTATAGAGGAACAGGGTGTAACTCGACCCAACATCATTGGCTCTGGTGCTGAAATTATTGCAACACAGATGCGACGCGTTGAGTTTACCTGTCTGGAAATACCACCTTGGCCGCAAGCTGGTTTGATTGCGGACTGGGTTGCCCGTCAGGAGGCCTTAGAGGAAAGCACGCCACCGCCGGAGCCTTTGTATTTACGCCCACCGGATGCAGCCCTTCCAAGCGCATCCAGTTATTTGACACGTCAAGAGGGGTGAAAAAGGTTTCATGAATATGAAGTCTCAAATTTCTGTTAAAACTTCGCCGGGCGAACCTTCGGATGTGGAGGCGATTATTTGCCCGACACAACCTGATCCGGCCTTTCTGTCAAATTTGCACAGGGACGGCTTCGCAAGTGCCTATGAACAACAATGGAATGAAAAGGCCATGTCTGAAATGCTCGCAATGACCGGTGTTTTTGTTCACCAGTTTTCTGCTGGTTTCATTATGACCCAAATAATCCTTGAGACTGCTGAGATTTTTACCTTTACCGTGTTGCCCAGCGAGCGCGGTAAAGGCTATGGTGCTGTATTATTGAAAACCGCAATGCAGCATGCTTTTAATAAAGGGGCAAAACGGATGCTGCTGGAGGTTTCCCCGGATCGTATAGCCGCTTTGGGACTTTATCGTCGCGCAGGATTTGAACGCACAAGTGTTCGAAAAAATTATTATGCTGGGCCTGAAGGTAAAGGAGATGCTTTTTTAATGGAAACCGGGCTTGGAACAGAGCTTAATTTTAGGTAAACATGATTATGGTTGTTGATAGCAAAATTGAAGTATTATGTGAACGGGCAGGTATGCGCATGACGGGTCAGCGTCGCGTTATTGCAAGAATATTATCCGAGTCAGACGATCACCCGGATGTTGAAGTGCTTCATCGCCGCGCTGTTTTGGAAGATGCGGGCATCTCAATTGCCACAGTTTATCGTACTGTCAAATTATTCGAAGAAGCCGGCATTCTGACCCGCCATGATTTTGGGGATGGGCGCTCAAGATATGAGACGATTTCCGAGGATCATCATGACCATCTCATTGATCTGCATTCCGGGAAAGTTATTGAATTTTCAAATGATGCTATTGAAGAACTCCAGCGGCAAGTTGCCGAAAAGCTGGGGTACAGACTGGTTGACCACAGGTTGGAACTTTACGGCGTTCCGCTAGAGCAGAGAAAACCTGTAGGTGCTTCTGACGATAATCAGGATAGCTAATCATGCTTCCAGACATTATTCGCATTGCCATTCGCTTGATATTAGTAGTGGCTGCCATCGTCGTTTTTTCACCAATTCAATTTTTGATAATTATTTTACGCGTACCCGGCAATGATATTCTGCCGTTAATTTTTCACAAAGTAATTCTCAAGATTCTTGCCGTCAGGGTGCGTGTGTCTGGGCCATTACCTGAGCCCGGCACGTTGATTGTCAGCAACCATGTGTCATGGCTGGATATATGTACTATTGGCTCTGTCTTGCCAATTAATTTTGTTGCCAAAGCGGATATATCTGGTTGGCCTATTTTTGGGTTCCTGGCGAAATTGCAAAAAACACTTTTTATTGAAAGAGATCGGCGGAGTGATACGGCTAATCAGCGAAATGCCATGCAGGACAGGCTGCTTGATGGTAGCTGTTTGGTGCTTTTTCCTGAGGGGACAACTGGAGACGGTACAATTGTCTTTCCTTTTAAGTCCTCTCTATTTGCCGCCGCTGAGGTGCTAGGAAACGACAAGCCAATACCCATTCAACCATTATCTCTGGCTTTTGCAGAATTAAGCGGCATTCCGATGAGCCGACGCATTCGGATTAAGTATGCCTGGATTGGGGATGTCGGTTTGCTTTCCAATATGTTTTATGTCTTGGGAAGTGACTCGTTTACAATCAATTTAATCTTTCATGCCCCTACTAATCTTGTCGAGGCAGGGGGGCGAAAGAAGTTAGCCGTTTCGGCACATCGCCAGGTGCAAAATGGTGTCGCGAACACCACTGTAGGCTTAACTGATGCTGAGGCGACACATGCGTCTGGCGCACCCTCCGAACTTAAAGTTACAGCCAAGCCTCTTGCCTAGAACCTCTAAACTGTCTAAACGAAAAATATGGAAAAGCATAAATCCGTCTTTATAAAGACTTACGGGTGCCAAATGAATGTTTATGACAGCGAACGCATGGGCGAGGCGCTGAATATGGCTGGCTATCATCCGGTGGATGAACCTGATAAGGCTGATATGGTTATTCTCAATACCTGCCATATCCGTGAAAAGGCTGCCGATAAAGTTTATTCCGAACTTGGCAGGCTTAAAAAACTAAAAGATAATAATAAAGATATGATTATCGGAGTTGCTGGATGTGTTGCTCAGGCTGAAGGTGAAGAAATGCTAGCTCGTGCGCCGACAGTGGATCTGGTGTTTGGCCCTCAGACTTTTCAGGCGCTTCCTGATATGCTGGAAGAACTGGCTGATAATAGGGCAGACGCGCTTGAGGAAAATGGCCATATTAATAAAGCAAAAGGTGTTGTCAGAACAAGCTTTCCTGCGGAAGAAAAATTCGCCACCTTGTTTGAAACACCCCGCCAGCCTTTGGTGCGAAGCCCTGCTGCCTTCGTCACTGTCCAAGAAGGGTGTGATAAATTCTGCACTTTTTGTGTTGTGCCTTATACAAGGGGGGCTGAAGTTTCCCGTGCAGCCTTGGAAATTGAAGCTGAAGTTATATCTCTCGCTCAAAAAGGTGTGAGTGAAATTACACTTTTAGGGCAAAACGTTAATGCCTGGCATGACGTTGATGCGGATGATATCGGATTAGGACATCTGTTAAGGCAATTGGCCCAAGTCGATGGCGTAGAGCGGCTCCGCTATACTACTTCGCATCCGCGGGATATGGATGATGCGCTAATAGAAGCCCATGCTGATTTGCCAGAGTTGATGCCTTATCTGCATCTGCCTGTGCAAGCAGGATCGGATAAAATTCTCAAAGCCATGAACAGAAAACATACGGCAGAAGAATATATCATGCTGGTTGACCGCATCCGTGCAGCGCGGCCTGATATTGCTTTGTCCTCTGATTTCATCGTCGGCTTTCCGAGCGAGACTGAAGAGGATTTCACGGCCACGCTTGATCTTGTGAGGCAGGTTACTTATGCGCAAGCTTATTCATTTAAATATAGCCCACGCCCCGGAACACTAGCCGCCACGGCTGAAATACAGG
>NYTN01000085.1 GCA_002683515.1 Rhodobiaceae bacterium | reverse complement strand
TATTTTTTTCAAAGAAAAACTCACTTCTCAAATGATTACAGGGCAAATGATTGCGGACAAAATCCATTCTGAAGAGATAATAAAAGCACAGAATAAAGCTGCCCCCCTTTTAGGACTTGCGCTCCTGGCGATTTGTATTTCGGCGAGCTGGAGCTTAACAATTTTAAACTAGGGGGCAGTGGCTCCAAATTGCTTTTTATTTTTTGCGGTATTTTTGGTGGCAGGCTTTACAACTCGCACCAACATTCCCTAGCGCCGTTTTAACCAGACTAATATCATTTTGCTCGGCCGCTTTTTGTAGATCTAAAGAAGCCGTTTCAAACGCTTTAGCCGCAGATTTAAAACCTTCAAAATCAGTCCATATTTCAGGTTTGGCTTCATCATTAATGCTGTCACTGCCAAATGGAAAGGCCTCGGGCATATCTATCGCCCATTTCACCAAAACCGTCGCTTCGGCCTTGATGGCCTGATAATCTTCCGCAGGCAAATATTCGCGGTATAGAGCTTTCATGGATGCGCTACTGGCTTTAAATCTTTGTTTTCTTTCTTCTTGAGCAACCATCATGGCCTCATCGCTCTGGGCCATAAGTGGCTCAAAACTTGAAAGGGTTAAGCCAACTAAAACGGGTATTCCAACTAGAATAAAAAGTCTTTTAATCACGATCCCCTCCGAATATTCTTTGAGAATGCTATCATCACACTGAATTCATGACTCGTCATGCAAAATCTTGGAAATCGCCCCAGACCAGCGAGATAAAATTATTTCTCGTCGATTAACAGGCATTTGCGGAATGAAACTTCTATCAAGTTTCCATTTCTCGGTTATGTCTTCAAGATTACTGAATATACCTCGCTGTAATCCGGCAAGATAAGCCACACCGAGAGCCGTTGTTTCAACGGTAACAGGTCGGTCGATTGGAATATTGGTTATGTCCGACAGGTTTTGGACGAACCAGTTATTATTCACCATTCCCCCATCAACCCGTAAATGTGACGGAGATGAAAGACCCTGCTTGGACATATCCAAGCGCATGGCAATCAATAGATCTTCAGTTTGCAAGGAAACAGCTTGCAGAGCAGCATGAGCAATTTCAGCCTTACCGGCATTTCTGGTAAGCCCCACAATGGCAGCACGTGCTTCCGGACGCCAATACGGGGCACCAAGGCCAGTAAACGCAGGGATTAAAACCACTTCATTATTAGGGTCAGCGGCGACTGCAAGCGCCTCAATTTCAGATGCGTCCCGCACCATATTCAACCCGTCTCTCAGCCATTGTATAATCGCACCGGCCATAAATATACTGCCTTCAAGCGCATAAACTGTTTCGCCATTTAAGCGATAGGCAATCGTAGAGAGTAAACGATTGGTTGACTGAACCTGATGTGAACCTGTATTCACCAGCGCAAAACATCCTGTTCCGTATGTTGATTTCATCATGCCCGTCTGAAAACAAGCTTGCCCGAAAGCCGCGGCCTGCTGATCGCCAGCGACCCCTGCGATAGGAATTTTAGAGCCTAGTAAACTCTCCCCTGTGAAGCCAAAATCATCTGCACATTCTTTAACCTCAGGCAAGATGGACGCTGGAATATCGAATAGGCTTAGTAAGGTATCATCCCATGCACCGGTAGAGATATTATAAAGACTTGTGCGAGATGCGTTTGTCGCATCAGTCGCGTGCATCCTCCCGCCTGTCAAATTCCAGATAAGCCAACTATCAACTGTTCCGAATGCTAAGTCTCCTGCATCTGCAGAGTCTCGTGCGCCAGCAACATTATTAAGTATCCAATTAATTTTGCTAGCTGAGAAATAAGCATCAAGCAGTAACCCAGTACGGGCATGAATCATATCTTCATGCCCTTGGTGTTTGAGCACATCACAAAATTCTGCTGTGCGGCGGTCCTGCCAAACAATTGCAGGGTAAACAGGTTTACCGGTATGACGATTCCAGAGAATTGTGGTTTCCCGTTGATTGCTAATTCCGATACCCACAACCTCAATATTCGGCACTCTTTTTAGCGCTTTACGACACATGGACAGCGTATCCTGCCAAATATCATTGGGGTCATGCTCAACCCAGCCGGAAACAGGGTAATGCTGTATGAGTTCTTTTTGCGCAATTGATAAGGCTTGACCAGATTGTGACAGGACGACCGCCCGGGTAGAGGTTGTTCCTTGATCAATACTGAGAATAACTTTATCGCTCATTCTACTTTCATATCAAAATTATTGACGAGTCACACCTTTTACGTTTTGTTTTATTTAAAAGAGGAACCCCGCATATGAAAATAGCGTTGACCGCAACAGACCAACCCAAGGCTCAAGAGGCCTTCGCTGAACTATCTAAACGTTATGATATTGTCGATGCCCCGGATGCGGATATCATCATCGCGCTTGGTGGCGATGGCCTTATGCTGCAATGCCTCAAAAAAAGCATGGACACCCATCAGAAAATCTTTGGTATGCATTGTGGATCTGTCGGTTTTTTGATGAATAATTACAGCCCCGACAATCTTGAAGAAAGATTGTCAGCAGCCGTCGTGAATAAACTTAGTCCGCTTAAAATGACAGCGACAGACATTGAAGGTAACAATCAAGAGGCCCGGGCTATTAATGAAGTTTCTTTATTACGCAAATCCGCGCAAGCCGCACATTTGAAAATCATGGTTGATGACCGAGAAAGATTGTCGGAACTTGCATGTGATGGCATAATGGTTGCTACGCCAGCCGGTAGTACCGCCTACAACCTATCCGCACATGGCCCTATTTTGCCAATTAATGCACCCCTCTTGGCATTGACCCCGATTTCGGCTTTTCGCCCTCGGCGTTGGCGCGGCGCACTTTTGCCTGACATTGCCAAAGTGACGATTCAATGTCTCGATTATGAAAAACGCCCAGTGAGTGCCATGGCGGATAATTTTGAGATTTTAAATGTGACAAAAGTTGATATTGAACAAGATAAATCTACCGAACTGAAAATTTTATTCGATGCAGATCATAATCTTGATGAACGTATCCTTAATGAGCAATTTGTTAATTAAATAGCCTCCTCTCGACGCCCTACACCGCGTTTGACTATCAAGGTCGTTAGAAGTAACGAAAGCGTAAACAAGGTGATGGCCAGGCTTAATCCCACAAGGTTATCAAAAGTCCACCCACTATCAAGCAAGAGACCCGAGACCCATGGCGCGAGAGACGTTGCAAAAATAAAAAAGGCGCCTGTAAGAGATTTAATCGACCCAAGAAATTTTGTGCCGTAAAGCTCAGGCCATAAACTTGCGCCGCATGTCCCCGTTGAACCGACATTCATTCCAACAAGTGACATGTAACAAAATAGCGCTAAAGTCTCCGGCAGAGCATGAGAATTTAATAAGAAAATATAAGCACCAATTATAGGAATAGCTGTGAAAGGCAAAACAGTAACTGCCGAAAAACGATCGACCATAAAGCCAGTAAACAAAGACATAAAAACTTTGATAATAGCATAAAGCATGAATGCCGAGGCAAGCGTAGAAATGTCCCAACCTCTTTCTGCCACCATAACCGTGTGCTGGAAATAAAGCCCCGTCAAAAGAAGTGGCGATGATAGAACAAACAAAGTGAATGGATAGAACGTCCAGTCCTTGAGAACCTGCATACGCGACATGCCTGTTTCAAATTCTTGGTCAATTCCATCCTCATTGGAGGCAGAGGTAACAGGCTGAGCCCTTACCAACCAAAGCACCAGAGGCCAACCGATAAACAAGAGAAACATACCAAAAGCAAACCAACTTTGTTGCCAACCTAAGTTCAAAATCAGAAAAACTGCAATTATCGGATAAAGTCCCTCGCTCAATGGAAGCCCTGTTTGAACCAATGCCAGCGCTCGACCTCGATTTTTATTAAAGGCGCGGGCAATTGCTGTGCCGGCAGTATGTGTGCAAAGTCCTTGTCCAAAATGTCGAAGCATAAATAGCGCGAGAAACAAAGTCACAATATTTGAGGCGAACGCCATAAGAAAACAACTCGTTATGAGACCAAACAGCGTTAAGGATGTAAAATAGGATAAGCGCATACGATCAATAAATAAGCCCGACCACATCAACAAAAGACCGCTCGCAAGTGTTGCAATGGAATAAATTAGTCCCAAGTTGGATTTGCTTAAATCAAAACTTTCCAAGATTTCGTTGTTGTAAAGTGCGATGACATAAGTTTGCCCAAAGCCAGAAAAAGCCATGGCTATAATCCCGAATCCAGTGAAGCGGGCATTTTTTTTAATAAACTCAGAATACGTCATGGGTACTGATACTCGCGCCTCACTTCCACGCAATAATAATCGCCTCATACATGAACAATTGTATCACCTGTGTCATCAAGTGGCAGTTTTCTGTTCAACATAATATTTCTTTGAAGACAAAGCATGAGAGCGACTAACGAGCCGACAAATAACCCATCATAAAGACCAAAAACACCCCGCTCCAAATAGATACCGGAGATATAGGAAACAGGAATCATCAAACAACCAAAAGACATTAAATGAATAATAGGTGCGGACCAGTTATCTCCCCGCGCCCTAAACGATTGAGCAATGAGCGATTGTCCTGCATCCAGCAAAATAGCATAAGCGGCAAAAGATAAAACTTTAGCTGCCAACGCAGTCAATTCTTGGTCAGATGAATAAAAAGCTACAATGTAATCTGAATAAAAAATCATGCAGAGTGTTAATGGAAACATAAGCGCAAATTGAGTGCCCAGCCCTATCCATCCAAGTCGATAAACCTGTCGCCAGTTTCCAGCACCATTCGCATTGCCGACCCTGACGGCCGTCGCCGTTCCGACCCCAAGACCAAGCATGAAGCACAGACTAAAAAAATTCATCGTGATCGTATGCGTAGCTAGAGAAAGTGTGCCGATTATTCCTGCAAAGATAGACAGGAACGAAAAGGCCGTATTCTCAATACCCATGCTCAGTCCAGCAGCATACCCAATACGTCGTTGTTCACGCGATGCAACTCGGTTACGAATTGGGCGCTTGCGAACTGCATATTTTTGCTGGTCATGCATGAACCAGACGTACGCTACAATCATAGACATCATCATAAAACGAACAATATTTGTCGCCCATGCCGAGCCCTCAGCACCCATTTCAGGAAACCCCATGCGACCGTTAATTAGAATATCATTAAGGTAAATATTTGCTACATTTACGATAAGAATGATAACCATGCCCGGCCGAACTCGATTTATACCTTCCAGAAAATACCCTGTGGTAAGTTGCAAGGCTATCAACGGCATACCGAGGCCCATAATTAAAGATATCCTGCCACCAGCCTTGGCAATCTCAGGCGGCTGCCCCAAAAAGGTCAAAACCGTTTCTCCGCATGCACAAATAGCAAGTGCTAAAAGGCCAAGGCCAAAGGCAAGAGGCAAAGACCGCCACCAGCTAGCTCCACAATCCTCATAACGACCTGCTCCATAATGATTTGATACCTTGACCATTGTGCCAAGCAATAAGCCGACAATAAACAAGATACAGATACTGCTCGGCACAAGACCAATGCCCAGAAATGCAAGCTCATCGGATGAATAGCGGCCGACCATAATCGTATCTACGACAGCAAGACTGAAAATTGCTACCCGACTTATAACAACCGGCCAGGCTAACTCAACTAGGGAGGTGACCTCCTGCCACAAACTCCTTGGGGGGCGGCTCATTGAGAAGGCCAGTATGTTAAAACGTCTTGAAGCTCAGGTCGTTTCCGTTCCTTTGGTGCTTCCGTCGCAGTGCCTATATAAATAAAGCCTGCAATTTTTTCTTTTTCAGCAAGCCCCAAAAAGGAGGCAACTTTAGTGTCGTACGCAATCCATTCAGTGAGCCATTGAGCCGCAAAACCCATGCTCTGCGCAGCTATGAGAAGATTTTGACAAGCCGCCCCGGCAGACAAATACTGCTCCCAATAAGGAATTTTGGGATGCTCTTTTGGAGAAGCAACGACACCAATTACAAGAGGTGCTCGCTGAAAGCGTTTCGCTTCCAGTTGCAAATCTTCATCTGTAGAGGCGGGTAAATTTTGTTTTTGAATATCAGCAAAACCTTTTCCGACTTTTTCACGCGCCTCATTTTCAAATATAATAAATCGCCAAGGAGCCAATTTGCCATGGTCAGGGACACGTGCGGCAATTTCTATGAGATCTTTAATTTGTAGATCAGTCGGTCCAGGCATAGTCATATTTCGCGCCATAACGGATCGGCGTGATTTTAAAAAATTATGAATCTGGGATATTTGATATTTAGTCATGAAGGTCTCGGGGGAAACATGAGTAATTTACATATAGGTCAATACCAGCTTTACCCAAGTTAAGGAACTGATTTGACACCTAGTCAGTTACTGGGGGACTAATCAGACATAAAATAAGAGTGGATTTTTTGAGTTTAGCGCCAATATCGAGTATAGGAGGCACCCTGACATCACCCTTACGGGAAATATCGTAGACAGTAACCATAAAACACGAAAAAAACAAACAACACAATGGCTTGAGGTCGGAGTAAGTCACAAAGCCGATTGGGCTGAATTGAATATTTTCACCTTAAAATTCGATAATCTTCATCAATAAAAAATGGCCAGCAATCCCCCTTTATTGAACTCGGCTTAAATTGGGACGAAGGGTATAATAGTTGTAAAGGGTTTTAAACCATTTCAAGCAACAGCGTTTACTATCAGATAAAAATTGAACTTATTGCTTAAAACAATAACTAGGTTCTCAAATCTGGAGGTGTAGCCTCATCTGAAAGCATCTGCACGACTTCATCCAAAGACAATACCTGCGATTCCTTGGACCCCAATCTTCGCATGGAAACAGTCTGCCCTTCTGCTTCTCGACCACCCACAGCAAGAATTACCGGAATTTTAGATACCGAATGTTCCCGAACTTTGTAATTGATTTTTTCGTTACGCAAATCAACCCCGGCGCGCAGACCTGCCGCTTTAAGAGCTTCCAGAACTATCACACCATAGCTATCAGCTTCAGTTGTAATCGGACAAACCATAATTTGATGTGGGGTCAACCAAAGCGGTAACTTACCCGCGTAACTTTCAAGCATAATACCGATAAACCTTTCAAGCGTCCCGAGAACCGCACGATGGAGCATAACGGGTCTGTGCTTATTCCCATCCTCGCCGACATAAGAAGCATCTAGGCGCTCTGGCAGAACAAAATCAAGCTGCAATGTTCCACATTGCCATGTTCGGCCAATAGCATCGCGCAGATGATATTCGATTTTGGGTCCATAAAAAGCGCCTTCACCCGATAATTCTTCCCAATCAAGTCCTGCGGCTTTCAAAGCTGCTCTCAAACCATCCTCAGCCCGATCCCATACCTCATCTTCGCCGGCGCGCAAATCGGGGCGTAAAGCAAGTTTGACGCTGACATCCTCAAAACCAAGATCAGTGTAGACCTGCTTTACGAGATTACAAAAATCAACGGACTCAGAGATGATTTGATCCTCGCGACAGAAAATATGCGCATCATCCTGAGTCATCTGCCGAACACGCATCAAACCATGTAAAGCGCCATGCGGTTCATTTCTGTGACAGCAACCGAATTCAGCCATTCGTAATGGCAGATCACGGTAACTTTTAATGCCTTGTTTAAAAATCTGAACATGAGCAGGACAATTCATTGGCTTTAGAGCCATAAGGTCAGCTTCACCCGATAACACGGTTTCTTCATCATCAAGTGAAGGCACTTCATCTGGCACGACGAACATATTCTCACGGAATTTTTCCCAATGGCCGGAATGTTCCCAAAACTTCTTATCAAGAATTTGCGGGGTTTTTACTTCCTGATAATCATTTTCAGTTAACCGACGGCGGATATATTGTTCCAACGACTGCCAGATTGTGTACCCCTTGGCGTGCCAGAAAACTGAACCCTGAGCTTCTTCCTGCAGATGAAACAAATCCATATCTCTGCCAAGTTTACGATGGTCGCGTTTCTCCGCTTCCTCCACCATATGAAGATAGCTTTTCAGATCTTTTTCATTTCCCCAACATGTGCCATAAATGCGCTGCAACATTTCATTATTACTGTCACCACGCCAATAAGCGCCCGCCAACTTAGTAAGCTTAAATGCCTTTCCAAGTTTACCTGTTGAGGG
>NYTN01000084.1 GCA_002683515.1 Rhodobiaceae bacterium | reverse complement strand
CTTCTTTTACTAACTGCCGGACGAGTTCGGGCGTTTTGTAGGCGGCAATACCGCCACCGACAATCAGCAAAATACGTTTATTTAACAATCGTGCAGACATCTGGAAATCCTTTATCTGTCTGCAACTGGTATAAAACATATTCTACCGGAATTAAATGTAATTTTAAGCTCTTGATACAATTATGGATGTTATTGGAAAATACGATAGGTCAGATAACCACCGACAGCGAGACCGGTTATCAGCAATAATGGCGTTAGGGTATTTTTCTTGTCTTCTTCATAATGAATTTTAAAACCCTTATCAGAGAGAATTTTTTCAAGCTGTCCCTGATTGCGTTCAACGCGCTCCAATGTATCAGGCAGGCGCCCGATGGACTTGGCGGCACGCTGCATCCCGTCTAACGTTTCTTTTAATACCGCTTCAGGCCCTAATTCACTTTTAATCCAACCTGAGACAACTGGGTCTGCCGCATCCCATATATTTAACTTAGGGTCAAAACTTCTGGCAACGCCTTCGACAACTACCATGGTTTTTTGCAGTAAGAGCAATTGTGGCTGGGTGTGCATGTCAAATTGTTCGGTGACTTCAAACAGCTGGGTCAAAACCCGCCCCATAGAAATACTGTCCGCATCCTGCCCACGAATAGGCTCCCCTATAGCCCGCAAAGCTTGAGCAAATGCTTCCATACTTTTACTGTCCGGCACATAACCGGCATCAAAATGGGTTTGCGCCACGCGGCGATAATCTCGGGTGATGAAGCCATATAGTATCTCTGCCAGAAAACGTCGGCTATTCTTATCAAGTCGTCCCATTATGCCAAGGTCAATCGCTACGAATGTCCCATCGGGGCAAATCAGCAAATTGCCTTGATGCATATCCCCATGGAAAAATCCGTCGCGGAGCGCATGGGTTAAAAAAGCTTGTATCAGCCTGGTTGCAAGATTCTGCATATCATGTCCGGCGGCTTCCAGGGCTTCAAGGTCAGAAGCTTTTGTGCCATCAGACCAGTGCATGGTGACAACCCGCCTGGCTGTGGCTTCCCATATTACTTCCGGAACATCAAATTTAACGTCCTCTAATGTATTTTCGCGCATTTCAGAAAGTGCAGCGGCTTCCATACGTAAATCAATTTCGAGTCTTACACTATTCCAAAGGGTGCGAACGCCCTCAACAGGGCGTAAGCGTCGGGCAGCAGGGATAAGTGCCTCCACCATATAGGCCACAAACATAAAGGTAGATAACTCAGTCGTTAGTTTCTGCTCAATGCCCGGACGCAATATTTTGACTGCCACAGCCGTCCCATCTTTGAGCTTGGCTTTGTGCACTTGTGCGATGGAAGCGGCAGCAACCGGTTCGCTGAAATCGTCAAACAATTCACTCGCAGGTTGTTCAAGTTCATCAATGATGAGTTTTTCGACAACTTTCATCGGAAAGGCGGGCAGGCTGTCTTGAAGATATTGTAAATCTTTTGCTAATTTAAGGCCCACAATATCGGGGCGTGTAGCAAGCGACTGACCGAGCTTAATATAAGTGGGGCCAAGTGATTGCAGTTTTTTTGATAATTCAACACCGCGAAAGTCTTGGTCAAATTTTCTTGCGCCAAAGGTAAAAATCTTGCGAAGTGCTTTTAGCCAAAGCGGTGCCTTTTCTTTGAAGTCAGAGGGAAGCAAGCTGTCCTGCGCGAACACCAGACGGATGAAGCCAATTAGTTTGAAGAAACTGAGAAGCCGCATTTTAAATCCGCCACGCGCTATGCAGGGCTACAATACCTCCGGAGAGTCTTTCATATCGGACATGAGAAAAGCCTACGGCTTCTATTTCACGGGAGAAATTATCCGGCTTAGGAAAGCGTCTGATACTCTCAACAAGATATTTATAAGCCTCTTCATCGCCGGCAATAAACTTGCCGATTTTAGGGATGATATTAAACGACCAGCGATCATATAGCTTCTCAAGCATTGGATCAGCCACATGGCTGAATTCGAGGCATAAAAATCGCCCGCCGGGTTTAAGCACTCGGTATGCTTCCGCGAGTGCTTTATCACGATGCGTTACATTTCTTATGCCGAAAGCAATCGTGTAAGCGTCAAAAAACTCGTCCTGCAATGCGAGTGCCTCGGCGTTTCCGGCAGTAAAATTAATATTTTCCGGACGGGGTATATTTTTCTTTTTTTCAAGTCGCGTCTGTCCGGCCTGTAACATGGCTACATTAATATCAAGAATGGTGGCGGCAAAACCGTCCCCTGCCTTGGCGGCGGCTTTAAAAGCAATATCGCCCGTACCACCCGCTACATCCAGTAGATGAAAATCTCGGTTCCCAGTGGGCAAAGCGAGGCTATCCACCATATGCAGTTTCCAGACACGATGCAGCCCACCCGACATAATGTCATTCATCACATCATATTTATCGGCAACGCTTTCAAACACACGGTTCACGCGTTTTTGTTTTTCTTCTATCGGCACATCTTGCCGACCGAATGATGCTGTAGTGGTTTTTTCTGTCATGTCACTTCATTGGGCTATTTTTCAGGACGATAGCCCAATCCTAATGAATAGGCTAGAAATAGCGGCACTGAAAACTTGATATAAGTTATATGTATATCAGATTGAAAGATGTTCCATGCCAGAATTACCTGAAGTTGAGACTGTTTGCCGAGGATTGCGGGCACATATAATCGACCGCCTCATTGTTCGTGCGGAGCTTCGGCGCCCCGATTTGCGTTTCCCTTTTCCTAAAGGGCTGCAAGATCAGTTGGAGGGCAGCACGATTAAAAATATTACTCGTCGTGCTAAATATATTTTAATTCAGGTTGGGAATGACTATGCCGGTGAAGCGAACGATAAAATCTGGTTGACGCATTTAGGGATGACCGGACGTTTTACTGTCTACCCGGCACAATCAGATGAAAAAGCCCCAGATGAAACTGGGGACACAGCAAAGGAAACTGCTCGTTTTTATCATTTTACACATAACCAAATCGGGGCACATGACCATGTGCATATTTGGTTTGATGATCTGACGGAGCTTGTTTACACTGACCCGCGAAGGTTTGGCTACATGGATATTATGGCGTTATGTGATGTTAATGAGTCCAAACATTTGCGCGAATTGGGTCCAGAACCCATCGGTAATACTTTTGGCGCAGAGGTGCTGCTGGAAAAGTTCAAAAATAGGCGGGCGCCGATTAAATCCGCCTTGCTCAATCAACATGTTGTTGCCGGGTTGGGTAATATTTATGTATGCGAGGCTTTGTTCCGATCAGGTATTTCACCGCGAAGGCTCGCGTGCCATATCGGTCCTGTTCGTACCGGGCGACTTATTGAAGCTATTAAAAATGTTCTCGATGAAGCGATAACCGCCGGTGGGTCAACATTAAGGGATTTCGCTGGCGCACAGGGGTCGTCAGGATATTTTCAACATAATTTTGATGTTTACGACCGCGAGGGCGAGGCTTGTTTGAAGCCTGAATGTGGCGGTAAAATTAAAAGGATTGTACAATCTGGGCGTTCAAGTTTTTATTGTTCCAAATGTCAAAGGTGAACAGGTGATGATTATCAGAGTGAGTCTTAATAAGATAAACATGCAGCACACAAATAACATATTGTTATCTCAAGATAAATCATGACACAAAACAACATAATGTATAATAAACTTAAAAATTTCTCACAAAAACTGGCCATGTGGTCTGCTGTACTTGTTCTTTCAGCCGGCAGTTCTTTGGCGGCATCATTTTTGTCTGTTGCGCCGGACATACCCCTCGCACCGGGTTTATCCGAAGCCGAGACGGGGGCTTTAATTTTTGACAAGCCGGAAGGCCGCATTGTTTCTATTGAAGCTCTGGCGGCGACCCCTTCAGCAGATATTTTCGCTTTTTACAGTTTAAGCTTGCCCAATCTTGGTTGGCAGAACAAGCCGGAACTGTCTGTCAAAAACAGTGAAACCTTTCACCGAGAAGGCGAGGCCCTAACGATTAAATATGAAGGCGGCGTGGTGTTCTTCCGTCTTCAGCCAATCGCTGCAAATTAATTCAAATTTTGTTGCTTTAAAGGTTGACGCTAGCTCAAGCGCGGCCTATAAAACCGCCCATCCTGATAAAAAAATATTGGGGCTGCTTTTACACAAAATTTACTAAATCTTATTGATTTAAAAAATCGTATTAACTAGAAAGACCACTCATCATGGCGAATACCCAATCTGCCAAAAAAATGGTTCGCAAGATTGCCAAACGTACCGAGGTTAATAAAGCCCGCCGTTCACGCATGCGTAGCTTCATCCGTAGTGTTGAAGAAGCCATTACCGCAGGAAATAAGAGTGCAGCTCAGGAAGCCCTGAAAAACGCTGAACCTGCCATTATGAGAAATAGCCAAAAAGGTATCATGCACAAGCGGGCCGCTTCACGCAAAGTTTCCCGTCTGTCAAAGCGCATTGCTAAACTCGGCTAATTATAGATTTTATTGGCACTTAAATTGCCACTATTTTCTAAAATCTATTCCTACTCTCATTTTCTTTCACTGACACTTTTATATTTGTTAGGTTTGTTTACTTGTTGTGACGCATGGCTTTCAAGAATATTAAAAAAAAACAAAAAAAAGTAGAAGTTCTTGTTTCCTTCTAGTTGCCAGCCATGCTTCGTCTGGATAAGGTTATTATTGGGAGTACAGGAAACAATCATCATAAGGGTCACAGAGTCACATCTCAATCAGTTCAAAATTCTTAAGTATTTTCATAAATGATGAAAAATGCCGAGCTCAATTAGAGTTTAATCTGGCAGGATTTAAGAGCACTTTATAAGCTTGATTGAGAATCAATTTATCTGGACGTTTTTTTAAAAGTAATTTTATTAGAATGTAAATTTTCATAAATTGCCTGAACACTCTTACTGATTTTGGTTCCTTAACTCCAAAAGCGTTATGGCATGATTTGAATATGTGACGATATCTTAAGTTGTCTTAAGCCGTCATCTGCAGAAGCTTCTCCTGTCGCGCGAAAAAAATTGCTGGTTATATGCAAATAATTAAAGGCGGAGACGGAAATGCAGAGTGATATCGAAAGGAAAGAAAAAGTATCTGTCGATTTTGCGATTCTTGATAACTCCGCAAACGGATATGATGGTGATGTATTACCTATTACCGCTTTTAAAATTCTCAGTCATGATGGAGCCGCAAATCTGGTGGACGTTAGGACTTCTGCGGAATGGGCTTTTGTAGGTGTGCCTGATGTGTCTTCACTTAACCACGAAACTAAATTTATAAGTTGGCAAATTTTTCCAGAAATGAGTCTTAACGCAGATTTCATAAATATGCTGGAAGTTGCCATTCCTAACAAAACACAACCCGTGCTGTTTTTGTGTCGATCCGGCGCGAGATCTGCCTCGGCTGCCAGAATTGCAAAAGCGAATGGCTATGAAGCGAGTTTTAATATTGCTGGAGGCTTTGAGGGTGATGCTAACAGCGAACATCACAGAGGTGGGGTCAATGGGTGGAAGTCAGATAATCTCCCATGGGTTCAACAATGATAATAATACAGGGATTATTTCTTGCATAAGCAAGATGGAGCAGGAATGTCAGAAGAAAATATTAACCAAAATCGTCGAGATAAAGCCACAGATGACCTTGTCATCGCCAAACGGCAGTGGGACCGGGTCAGGTCAAGATTAAGAGCTGAATTGGGGGAGGCCACTTTCAATAGCTGGTTCCGTCATCTTGAAATTTTGAAAACAACCGCTACCTCAGTTACAATTCAGGTGCCCACGAGGTTTATTGGGAGCTGGATTGAAACGAATTACCTGAAGCGCATTCTCAGTCATTGGAAAAAAGAGAGTGAGACTATCAGTAAAATCAATATTAGTATTCAGCCTGCTATGCACCAACCTGTCGCGCAACCTGAGACCATAAGCCGAGTGGTCCCGGATAGCCGTTCTTCCCAGCCGGCTCAAAATACTCAAGTCAATCAAGTGCCGAGTGAAGAGCGCACACATGATGATGTGGGCGCGCCTCTGGAGCCAAGATATACATTTGATAATTTCGTCGTCGGCAAGTCGAACGAAATGGCGCATGCCGCTGCCCGTCGGATTACAGATGGAGATCCGTCTTACTATAAACTTCATAATCCACTTTTCCTTTATGGTGGTGTTGGTCTTGGTAAGACCCACTTGATGCATGCTATTGCTTGGGAAATTCGTCGAAACGACCCGAGCCGTCGTGTGATTTATACATCGGCAGAAAAATTCATGTATCAGTTCATCCGGGCGCTTAGATATAAAGACATGATGTCTTTTAAACAGCAATTCCGCGAAGTTGATGTTTTGATGGTTGACGATATTCAGTTCATTGCCGGTAAAGAGTCTACCCAGGAAGAGTTTTTCCACACTTTCAATGCATTGATTGACGGTAATCATCAGGTGATCATTTCGGCTGATAGATCGCCTTCTGACCTTGAAGGTATTGAAGAGCGTATACGGTCCCGATTGGGCTGGGGGCTGGTCGCAGATATTCACCCGACGGATTATGAATTGAGATTGGGTATTTTGCAGTCCAAAGCTGAAACACTTTTGCGCAATCATAAGGACGCATCCGTTCCCGAGCAGGTCTTGGAATTCCTTGCCCAGCGTGTTGCCACTAATATTCGTGAACTGGAAGGTGCGCTGAACAGGGTCGTGGCTTTTGCTTCCTTTAGTGGTCGCCCGATAACGCTTGAGATGGCAAAAGAAATCTTACGCGATTTGCTTCGAGCGTCAGAGCGCCGGATTTCTATTGATCAGATTCAGCGCAAAGTTGCTGATTATTATAATGTCCGTATGGGGGACATGTTATCGGCGAGGCGCTCCCGTGCAGTCGCGCGTCCGCGTCAAATAGCTATGTATCTCTCAAAACAATTAACGACTCGGTCTCTGCCTGAAATCGGGCGTAAATTTGGGGGACGGGATCATACAACAGTCATCCATGCTGTCCGAAAAGTTGAGAGCTTGCGCGAGTCAGATCCTTCGATTGAGGAAGATGTAGATCTACTACTGAGAAGTCTTGAGGCTTAAATCACTCTGTATCTCTCCGCCGGCAAGCCATACTCTTAACATCTTCCGCATCGGTATCGCCTAGAACTGCTTATAAAGCTTTTTCTGCTTAATTAATCGGCAAAACAGGCAAGAAATCCGCACCTAAATAGTGTCATACGGGCCATTTAGGTGTTATATTCTACTGGTGATTCGTCTTTCGGCTCGCAGACTCTTGAGAGCCTTTAGAAATGCCTATCCTTAGGAGATAATGAAGAAATGAAAGTGACAATTGAACAGGGCGCCCTCCTAAAAGCACTTGAACATGTTCAGAGTGTTGTGGAGCGAAGAAATACTATCCCAATCCTGTCTAATGTTGTTCTGGAAGCTCAAAACGGGGCCTTGTTGCTTACGGCGACTGATCTTGAAATAGAAATCAAAGAGAGTATCGAAGCTGAAGTTGTCGAAACCGGTGCCACTACAGCCCCGGCGCACATGCTTTATGATATTGTTAATAAATTACCTGCCGGCAGTCAGGTCAATCTTTCTAAAGACGAGGCCGCGACACAACTGAGTTTGAACTCCGGCAGTTCCTCCTTCGTTTTGCAGAGCCTTCCCCGTGAGGACTTCCCATCTCTGACATTAGGTGACATGCCGCATGCCTTTGCTCTGCCGGCGGGGGATTTGCTTAGGCTGATTGATAAAACCCGATTTGCTATTTCAAATGAAGATACACGTCATTATCTAAATGGCATTTATCTTCACATTGTTGATGAGGATAGCACATCCATGTTACGCGCTGTCGCCACTGACGGCCACCGTCTGGCACAGGCACAATGCCCGCAACCTGTCGGTGCAAGCGACATGCCGGCAATTATTGTGCCGCGCAAAACGGTCAATGAGCTACAAAAATTATTGAAAAACTCAAGTGGTGAAGTTTCAGCACAGGTTTCTGAAACCAAAATTAACTTCCCACATGAGAATATTTCACTTACGTCAAAGTTAATTGACGGTAAGTTCCCTGATTATAATCGTGTTATTCCGTCTAATAATGACAAACGCCTTTCAGTGGACGCAAAAGCTTTCGTGCAATGCGTGGACAGAG
>NYTN01000083.1 GCA_002683515.1 Rhodobiaceae bacterium | reverse complement strand
CTTTTTGATGATTGGGAAGATAGGTACAAGTTTATTATTGAACTTGGGGCTGGTCTTGAGCCTCTGTCAGACGAAGAGCATAATGACGTCAACAAAGTCCCTGGGTGTGTAAGTCAGGTTTGGCTTGTATCTGATGGATCGTCTGACGAAATTCAATTCAGAGGTGATAGTGACGCGCATATCGTCAAGGGGCTTGTCGCAATTTTGCTTTCTATTTTTTCAGGTAAATCTGCACAGGAAATAATGAAAATTAACGCCCAAGCTATTTTTGAAAAACTCGGTCTCAAAGATCATTTAACCCCCCAAAGATCGAATGGTTTCTATGCAATGGTTTCTAGAATTCGAGCAGATGCTGAAGCCCTTGATGATAGCAAATAACCATAATGTTTCGCTAAACGTCGTAGGGCAATTTTAAGAACCAGCTTTTCTAAAGGATTTGACCAACCAAGCTTTTTCTGCATTTCGACAAGAACAACGTTAAGACAAAAAGTTGTAACCAACACCTCGTCTAAATCCTTACTAACCGTGTCTACTGCTTTATGTAAAATCTTCAGTGCATCTAAAACCGTACTCGGAACATTCGAATATTCATGACCGGCACGTAGCCCTTCTTGCGCAGACGCCCGCCTAAAATCCATCAGAACCATCAAATAGTTTCATGTCGGCAATTGCCAAAAAAATGTCCCCATCAACTTTGAATTGTGGCATCATAGGATATGACTTCTGACACTATTAAAAAATGGCCTATCCATAAATCGCAAGATGAATGGTTGGAAAAGCTCTCTCCAGAGCAATATTATGTGACGCGGGAAGCGGGCACCGAAATGCCTTTCAAGGGGCCTCACCTCGACGACAAATCTAATTGTGTTTTTCATTGTATTTGTTGCGACACGCCACTTTTTTCATCTCAAACCAAGTTTGATAGCGGCACTGGGTGGCCGAGTTTTTTTCAGCCTGTTAACTCAGAAAATGTCGCTGAACATTCCGATACTTCGCATGGCATGACAAGAACCGAGGTTCTCTGCAGTCAATGTGGTGCGCATCTTGGTCATGTGTTTCCTGATGGCCCACAGCCAACGGGCCTTCGCTATTGTATTAACGGAACGGCACTTAATAAAAAAGCGGACAATCATAGCGATGAATGAGCCGCGACCTCGTCCGCCGGTTGCAAAAAAAATTAACACTACCAATACACGGCACACAATTACCAGAAATGATGAATATGCTTGGATGCGGGATGACAACTGGCAGGAAGTGCTCCGCAATCCCGACAAGCTTCGTTCAGATATCCATGAACATTTAGTGTCTGAAAACAACTATACAGATGCAGTTTTATATACCAAAGAAGCCCTTCGCCAAAAAATTTATAAGGAAATGCGTGGTAGGGTTAAGGAAAATGATACATCTCCGCCCACCTCGAAAGGTGATTGGGTATGGTTCTCTAAATATGAAACTGGACAAGAGCATCAACAAATCTGCCGTCAAAGCAAAACTTCTGCGCATGCGAATAATATCCCTGACATTGTTCTGGACGCCAACAAAGAAGCTGCAGGTCTGGATTATTTTAAATTAGGCGGGACAGCTACTAGCCCTCGACAGGAATATCTTGCATGGTCCCACGACCCCAAAGGCTCGGAGTATTTCACTTTAAAAATCAAGAATATTTCAGCAGATACGGATTTACCCGATACTCTTACCAACACTTCCGGCTCTTTAGCCTGGTCTATTGATACGCAGTTTATATTCTACATTTTATTGGATAAAAATCATAGACCAAGCAAAGTCATGCGCCATAAACTAGGTACTGAGCAAGCCGATGATGTGATTGTCTATGAAGAGGCTGATGCCGGATTCTTCGTTTCAATCTCACAATCTAGAAGCGAAGAGTTGATATTCATTTCCTCTCATGACCATGAAACCTCAGAAGTTCATATGATTGACGCAACTAAGCCGGAGCAGAAACCTGTTCCGATTGCCCTTAGGAAGCCGCATATCGAATATGATGTTAGCCATGACCCCCAACGTAACAGACTTATCATCCTGACGAATAAAGATGCAGTTGATTTTCGTCTAATGTGGGCAGATATTGACACACCCGATAAATGGCACGAACTCGTTCCTCACAAAAAAGGTGCGCTTATTCTAGAAGTAGCAGCTTATGAGAATTTTATTGTCTGGCTATATAGGGAAAAAGCACTCCCAAAAATTAAAATTTTATCGACTGAGACAAATTCGGTAACTGAAATCGCTTTCGAAGAAGCCGCCTACGATGTGCCTCTCGATACTGGGCTTGAATATTATACGAATATGGTCAGGTTTGTTTACTCTTCAATGACTACTCCGAGGCAAATATTCGATTACGACATGTCATCCGGCGAAAGAAATATGGTCTACGAACAATCTGTTCCATCTGGTCATAACGCTCAGGATTATTTAACAAAACGCCTATGGGCACCAATCGCGAATGAGGAGCAGGAAATTCCAATCACCCTGCTCTGTCACAAAGATACACCATTAGATGGAACCGCACCTGTCCTGCTTTATGGATATGGTGCCTATGGTATTTCAATTCCGGCCAGCTTTTCGGGTAATCGCTTATCTCTAGTAGATCGGGGCTTTATTTACGCTATTGCCCATATTCGTGGCGGTAAAGAAATGGGTTTTGACTGGTTTTCACAGGGGCGTAAGGAAAATAAAACTAACAGCTTCAAGGATTTTGCTGCCGCGGCACAGTATCTCATCGATAACAAGCTCGCACAAAAAGGCAACATCACCATTCATGGCGGAAGCGCGGGCGGGCTTCTCGTGGGAGCAACACTGAATCTATCTCCAGACTTATTCTGTGGCGCAATAGCTGAAGTACCTTTTGTCGATGTTTTAAACACCATGCTGGATGATACACTTCCTCTCACACCTCCAGAATGGCCAGAATGGGGAAACCCGATTTTAAGTGCTTTGGATTATCAAACAATTTCAGAATATGCGCCATATGAAAACATTTCTGAAACAGCCTATCCTCATATACTCGCCACAGCAGGCCTAACGGATCCGCGTGTAACGTATTGGGAGCCAGCAAAATGGGTGGCCAGATTACGAGACAAACGCACGGATGATGGTTTAACTTTATTAAGAACTGAAATGTCAGCAGGGCATGGAGGAAAATCCGGACGATTTAACCAACTCGGGGAACTTGCATTGGTTTATTCATTTGTACTTTCAATCCATGAGATAAATGACTAATTAATCTCAATGCTTGAAAATATCTCCCATTACGGTTTTGACTCCGAATACCTCAGCCTCACTCTCAATGATCTATCGACTAAGTATGTTGATAGCGGCAAGCTATCTGGGTTTTCAGTTCTGATAGCTAGAAATCGAGAAATTGCAGGCATTTATCACACTGGTTACAGTGCTATGGGGGATGAAAAAGAGTCTGCATTCCCGCTCAAAGAAGACAGTATCTACCGCATCTACTCCATGTCAAAGCCAATAACTGCATTTGCAATGATGCGTTTTGTGGAACGTGGGCAAATTAATCTGGATGACAAAGTAAAAGACTACATTCCCGCTTTTAAGGACCCTCAAGTCTGGGTATCGGGCGATACACGAGAGTACACAACACGACCATCAGAAAAAGATATCACTGTCTTTGATTTGTTGACCCATCAATCAGGCCTGACTTACGACTTTTTAGGGGAACACCCTATAGATGCACTTTATCGACGCAAACAACTTACCGGAGGGAGAGCTTGCCGTCCTTCAGTTGAAGAGTTTGTAAATGAGATTGCGGTAATGCCTATTTTATTTACGCCTGGCGAAAAATGGAATTATTCATTCTCGCTGGATGTTGTCGGGCGCATCATGGAAGTCGTAAGCGGAAAATCTCTCGACAAAATTTTACATGAGGAAGTTTTTGAACCACTCAATATGAAGGATACTGGCTTCACCCTTCCTGCACATAAAGCCGATCGCATGACACATCTTTATTTTAAAGATCATCGCAAAGACCTTATCCGGTGCATTGATCGCGGACGGGAAACGACCTTCTTAAAGCCAGCAGAAATGTTAGGTGGTGGAGGGGGCTTGCTTTCCACCCTGACTGATTATTATAAATTCTGCCATATGCTCGAAAGCAATGGAACGGTCAATGGTTCGACACTTTTATCCAAACAAACACTGGATATCATGCGGTCCAATCAATTGCCCGGTGGCGCAACCATGAAAGAAAAAGCCGCCTGTAATTTTAGTGAAAGTGATATGGAAGGTACGGGATTTGGCATTAGCTGGTCCATTATCACAGATCCAACGTCTCAAGGTAATTATGCCTCCAGAGGTACTTATTCGTGGGGCGGGTTGGGAAATACCTATTTCTTCATAGACCCAATCGAAAAAATCAGTGTTATTTTGATGACCCAGATTGTTCCATACGGGATTTATCCCATTCGCACAGAATTAAAAGAAATTGTCTATAGGGCTTTAAAATAAAACGAAGCCAAAAATTTAGATTTATCTAACTGTTAATTTTTTGTTGCCAGCAAGGTTTCTCTGATTAAGTTACTAAAAGATTTTAAGGGAATTAAAAATGTTACCAGATATTTTAAAGAATAATTTGCGCCTCCCTGTCATTGGGTCGCCCATGTTCATAGTTTCAAACCCAACGCTGGTATCAGCACAGTGTAAAGCAGGCATTGTCGGTTCGTTTCCAGCGCTTAACGCTCGACCTCAATCACTGTTGAAGGATTGGATTAGAGAAATTAAAGATGATCTCGCGGCTTATAAAGAAGAAAACCCTACAGCCAAAATTGCACCTTTTGCAGTCAATCAGATTTGCCACATTACAAATGACCGCCTTATCCCAGACATGGAAACATGTGTAGAAGAAAAAGTGCCGATTATCATCACTAGCCTTCGCCCGCCTCAAGAAATCGTGGAGGCAGCCCACAGCTACGGGGGATTGGTTTATCATGATGTCATTAATATGCGTCATGCTCGTAAAGCTGCTGAGGATGGTGTTGATGGCCTGATTCTGGTCGCCGCAGGGGCAGGCGGTCACGCAGGCACGTTGAGCCCATTTGCAATTGTTCGCGAGGTTAAAAAGTGGTTTGACGGAACAATCTTACTTTCTGGAGCAATTGGTGACGGATTCTGTGTAGCCTCAGCCCTCGCTATGGGAGCTGATTTAGCTTATATCGGCTCCCGCTTCATCGCAACCAAAGAAGCGAATGCGGAAGAAGAGTACAAACAAATGTTGGTGGACTCCGCTGCCGATGACATTGTCTATTCATCATTGTTTACAGGCGTTCACGGAAACTACTTAAAACCCTCAGTCAGTAAAGCTGGTTTTGATCCAGATAATTTACCTGAAGCAGACAAAACCTCTATGAATTTTGGTTCTGGCGGAAATACGGATGCCAAAGCATGGAAAGATATTTGGGGCTGCGGTCAGGGTATTGGTGGTATTGATAGCGTGGAAACTCCTTCTGTAACAACTCTAGCCGCCACATATTCACCGCACCCAGCCCCATACGCAGCCCAACCAGTATTACCACCGCACTTATCATAAAAGAGCGCAGCCAGTAGCCGTCACTATAAATAAGCGAAAGCAGTCCAAGTAACACTAGCCCCCAAGGCCAACCTATATCCACATAGCTCATACGCCCAGTGCGCCAGAT
>NYTN01000082.1 GCA_002683515.1 Rhodobiaceae bacterium | reverse complement strand
GTCCTCTAACACACCAACAAATACAAGTTTAAATTCAGGAGAAAGCTCATGAGTTTTGGTCGTAAGCCTTTTAATCGTCGCAAAAAGAATTGCCCTTTTTCTGGCGAGAACGCTCCTAAAATTGATTATAAAGATGTGCGTCTGCTACAAAAATATGTGTCTGAACGCGGTAAAATTGTACCCCGCCGGATAAGCGCCGTCTCCGCCAAAAAACAAAGAGAGTTGGCTAAAGCCATCAAACGCTCACGTTTTCTGGCGCTGATGCCTTACACAGTCGAGTAGTTCAAGCCCTGATTGGGGGCGCCTATGCCATATGACTTTCTATTACGAAATGTAATCGCAGGGCTGGTAACAGCTCTTTTGGCGGTTAGTGTTTTGTTTTCACCCTTCGCAATGATACCCAGCATGTTTGTTGGGCTTGCTTGGGGTCTCTACTCGGCAATTGCGAGCATTGCCATATCATTCGCCTTACTCGGTATATGGCTTAATATTGGCATAGCGATTGGCATGGCCATCACTATTGGATTGCCGGTCGTCTTCTTTGTTAGACAAGCTTTACTATCACGCCCTACCCAAGAAGATAATCAAAACAACCCTTCTTCTGACACGGACACCTCTAGTGTGGAGCGCGTCTATTATCCGCCAGAACGTTTGATTATTTGGGCCATAGCCTTTTGCGCTATTTTTTCATTTTTGGCTTTTGGTTTATCTGCAAATAATACCGGCGGATTACCCGGCGTCCTTCAAACATTAATACTCGGTAACGAGAATTTTATCCGAGATATAGAAACGCTTTATCAAATTGAGTTAACAGATAATTTTGTTAAAATTCTTGCTGAGACAGTTCTTGTTTTATCACCACTAACATGGATGTTAATAATTCTTGGAAGTCTCCAAACCGCGCAGACAATTGCCAAGTTTTTCAAAGTTAATATTCGACCGACCCCTGATTATTTAATAATGAATTTACCCGGCAGGTTAGAATTCGTTTTAGCGGGCCTTATTCTGCTTATCTTTCTATCCTCAGGGTGGATTTCAGTGTTTTTTCTTGTTCTTGTTTGTTTATGTTTAACCGCATATTTTCTATTGGGTCTCGCGGTAATTCATGCTATCTCCCGCACATGGAATGGTCGTTCAGTTTTTATAACGGCTATTTATTTTATTGTTTTTCTGGTGCCTTGGCTTGCAATTCTCGTGAGCATTGCCGGTCTTCTAGAGTCCCGCATAGGTATCAGATCAAGATTTTAAACGGACTAAACCAATAACTATTTAGCCGTTTAGTTTGACGAAACGTTGACGTCATAGTTGACGACTAAGGAGAATAAAATGCAGGTTGTTCTGCTCGAAAGAATTACAAAACTCGGACAGATGGGCGACGTCGTCACTGTCAAAGACGGATATGCTCGTAATTTTCTGTTACCTCAGGGTAAAGCGTTACGTGCAAATAAATCTAATCTTGAGCGCTTTGAAAGCGAACGCGCTCAACTTGAAGCTAGAAACCTTGAGCAAAAATCAGAGGCTGAAAGCGTCAAAGCTAAGCTGGATGGTGAGACAGTTATCATCATCAGGCAATCAGGCGAGACCGGTCAGCTTTATGGATCAGTTAGCCCACGCGATATTGCAGAAGCTCTGACAGATAAAGGGTTTAATCTTGAGCGTGGTCAAATTGGCCTAGACGCTCCAATTAAAATTCTTGGACTGCATGAAACCAATGTAACCCTCCACCCAGAAGTTTCCTCAACGGTAGTTGTAAATGTTGCGCGTACTGAGGAAGAAGCTGAGCGCCAAAGTAAAGGCGAAGATGTAACTATCGAAAAGATTGAAGAAGAAGAAGAAATTATGCTTCAAGCCGAGGAAGTTTTTGAGGAAGGTGCAGAGGCGGACCTAACTGAAGAAGCTGAAGGTGAGGAAACTCAAGAGGCTGAAGATGTTCCAGAGGCTTCAAGTGACGAAGAAGAAACTCCTGAAGAGGCTAAAGATAGCACCGAATAGCTTTTGTCAAGCCAGAGAAAAATTTTATTTTTGATTTTTCCCCACAGTTCACAAGCTCCGCAGAAATTAAGTTTTCGCGGAGCTTTTTTTTTGCATTTTTTTATTTTTTATCTGATAAAAAAATTATATGGAAAGCATCATTAAACCTCTCAATAATAACTCTCCGGAAGCAGGTTATCGTTCCCTCCCCCATAACATCGAAGCTGAACAAGGGCTTTTAGGGGCCTTGCTCGTCAATAATGATGTTCTCGATCGTGTTCGTGATTTTTTGGAGTATCATCATTTTCACGATCCGGTTCATGGAAGAATTTTTGAGGCTGCAGCAAAATTTATTGATAACGGTAACGCCGCCTCACCAGTGACTCTCAAAAACTATTTTGAGCATGATGAAGGTGTCAGTCAGCTTGGCGGCACGGCTTATTTATCCAAACTCGCCAGTAACGCCACGACCATTATTAACGCCAAACAATATGGCAAAACCATTTACGATCTCGCTTTGCGCCGCGAGATTATTAAACTGGGTGAAAATATGGTTGTCACGGCACATGATGCTGAAATTGACGACAGTCCATCGCAGCAAATTGAAACAGCCGAACAAGCACTCTACGCGATTGCCGAAAAAGGGCACCATAGTTCTGGCTTTATGAGCTTTGACAATTCTGTCAGCGGAGCTGTTGAAATGGTCACCCGCGCTTATAAGCGTGAAGGTAAGCTCTCAGGTATTTCCACGGGCTTTATGGATGTTGATGATGTGCTGGGCGGGTTACAAGAAAGCGATCTACTCATTTTGGCAGGGCGGCCAGGTATGGGTAAAACTGCGCTTGCCACTAATGTTGCTTTTAACATTGCGCAAAAATATGCCCGAGCCGTTGCTGACGGAAATGTCGAAATTCAACCTGATGGACGCCAAATTGTTAAAGATGGCGCGGTTGTCGGCTTTTTCTCTCTGGAGATGTCAGCTGAACAACTCGCTTCACGTGTTATTGCAGAGCAAACAAAAATCTCATCAGATTCCATTAGGAAAGGTAATCTGACAGATGAAGAATATACTCGGTTGTTCAATACAGCTAAGGAGCTTCAGTCCCTCCCTCTTTATATTGACCACACTGGCGCTATTCCAATTTCAACGCTTACAGCCCGCGCAAGGCGCCTTAAAAGACAATACGGCCTAGGGCTAATTGTGGTTGATTACCTTCAGCTAGTTCGTGCCTCATCATCTGGGGGAGCGGAAAATAGGGTTCAAGAAATCAGCATCATTACACAGGGTCTCAAAGCCCTCGCCAAGGAGCTGGAAGTCCCGGTTCTTGCGCTCTCACAGCTTTCCCGACAGGTTGAAAACAGAGATGATAAACGCCCTCAGCTTGCAGACTTGCGCGAGTCGGGTTCTATTGAACAAGACGCAGATATTGTTATGTTTGTGTACCGAGAGGAATATTACATTAACAAAAGTCAGCCCAAGCCTGGTACAGAAGAGCATCTTAAATGGCAGTCAGATATGGATCAGGCTATGGGTAGAGCCGAACTTCTTATTGGGAAAAACCGTCATGGTCCTACCAAGACCATCGATATGGCGTTTGAAGCTCAATTTACGCGCTTCCATGACTTGGTAAAAGATTCTCATCTGCCGGATGGTTACCCGGACGGTTATATTGACGAATAATTCACAAACTACATTTTCTGTTAATGAGTTGTGCCCAACCCTGACGATTGATCTCGCGGCCTTGTCTCATAATTACAAGGCGCTTCTGAAAAAATCAGGTGTGGCAAAACTAGCAACTGTAGTCAAGGCTGATGCTTACGGGCTTGGCATAGACAATATCGTTCCGGTTCTAGAGGCAGCGGGATGTGAGTGCTTTTTTGTAGCCACCGGCAGTGAAGCAAATGCGCTTCGCCAGATTACAGTCGATAACGACATTTATATTATGAACGGCCTTACCTGTGATGGCGAAGAATTGGCAGATAAGAAACTCGCGCCCTGCCTTGCCTCTGCAGAGGAATTATCAAAGTGGATCATGCTTTGTGAGGAAAGAAACTCTAACCTACCTGCAGCCATTCATATTGATACCGGATTTAATCGCCTAGGCATATGCCCCGATGACTGGCCCGAAATAGCAAATCAAATAAAAGACAGCCTATTTACCCCGCAACTTATCATGAGCCATCTAGCTTGCTCGGAGAATAAAGAACATCCTAAAAACCGATCACAGTTAGAAAAGTTCGAAGCAGCGCGGCTACTTTTTCCCGATGTAACAGCCAGTCTCGCAAATAGTGGCGGCATCTTTCTCGGCAATGACTTTCATTTTGATCTCATCAGGGCTGGTATCGGTCTCTATGGCAGTGTTGAATTTAATACGGGAGATGCCCAGTTACAAAATGTGTTATCGCTACACGTGCCAATTTTACAAATCCGAAATGTCAAGAAAGGCGAGACCGTAGGATATGGCTGCGATTTTATTGCACATCGAGACAGCCAAGTTGCTGTTATCGGCATTGGTTACGCAGACGGTATCTTCAGACATTTGGGGGATTTAGAGGATAAACCTGCAAGTGCTAATGTGGCGCTAGAGGGACAAATACTTCCTCTTATTGGACGCATATCAATGGATTTAACAACTATCGATGTTACCGATTTTGAGGGAACGCTCGAAAAAGGTAAGATGGTTGAACTTATTGGCGATAATATAAAACTTGCGGATGTTGCCCAAAGAGCCAATTCAATCAGTTATGAAATTTTGACACGACTTGGCACACGATTTAAGCGATATTATAAACAATCCGACAAGCCTTAACCGGAGATTATAATGAACCCACTGGCAAGAATAGGTAGATTTTTTCTAGGCTTTCTGGCACATACCGGCCGGCTGGCTGTTTTTATTGCTCGCTCTTTTGTAGCAATAATTCAGCCCCCTTATTATTTGCGGCTAATCGGTCAGCAAATAGTACGTATCGGATATTTTTCTTTGCCTGTCGTGGCCCTCACCTCTTTTTTCACTGGCGGTGTGTTGGCTTTACAAATTTATTATGGCGGCAATCAATTCAACTCCGAGGCGATTGTATCAAGCATTGTGGCGCTGGGCATTACGCGAGAACTTGGCCCGGTATTAGGCGGATTAATGGTGGCAGGCCGTGTTAGCGCAGCGATTGCAGCTGAAATCGGCACCATGCGCGTCACCGAACAGATTGATGCACTGACTACACTCTCAACTGAGCCGTTTAAATACCTTGTAGCGCCCCGCGTTATTGCCGCCGTCATCTCCATGCCCCTACTGGCCTTAGTTGCTGACATCATCGGTATAATGGGTGGCTTTGTAGTCGGCACCCAATCGCTCGGCTTCAACCCCGCAATTTATATGCAGTTAACAATTGATTTTATCACGCCGGACGACATCACATCGGGTCTGATTAAAGCTGCAGTGTTTGGGTTCATTATCGCAATTATGGGCTGTTATAATGGTTATCACAGCGCAGGCGGAGCTCAAGGGGTTGGTCGTGCAACAACAAATGCAGTTGTCTCTGCCTCAATACTCATACTATCTGCCAATTATCTTATGACCTCTCTGTTATTCTCTTCATAACCGAGTATGCTTAATGACGGACATGATTAAACTCTCAAATGTGCATAAATCTTTTGGCTCTAAGCACGTGCTTAAAGGAGTTGATTTATCCGTTGAAAAAGGCAGTTCACTTGTCGTGATTGGTGGCTCAGGGAGTGGCAAGTCAGTTATGATGAAAATCATTCTCGGACTTCTAACACCCGAGGAGGGGGAGGTTGAAATTAACGGACACCAAACTGTTGGGCTGAAGGGCGGAAAACGCGATTTAGTAAACCGACAATTTGGTATGCTTTTTCAGAACGGTGCTTTATTTGACAGTCTTCCTGTCTGGCAAAATGTATCATTTGCAGCAATGCAAGGGAGTAATATGCCGGCAGATGAAGCCCTGGAACTGGCAAAGGAGAGCCTCGCCTTGGTTGGTCTGGATGAAAATGTTCTTGATCTCTATCCGGCTTCACTCTCCGGAGGAATGCACAAACGTGTAGGGTTGGCGCGAGCAATAGCGACACGGCCACCCATTATAT
>NYTN01000081.1 GCA_002683515.1 Rhodobiaceae bacterium | reverse complement strand
TTAAGACTTATCCGATGCGATTGATTGACAGACCCGTACCTGAAGTGGAGGGCTTCTGTTGCCAGGTGCCCGCCGAACCCCGCCTTATCCTGCGACGGATAAGGACTTGAATTGAAGTGTTGGCGCTACTTAAGCAGCGACAGCAACTTCCGCATAGTTGTCATTTGCAACTAAAAAACAGCCCGATAACGGTGGTACAATACCGAGCGACGGAAACAACCTTTACGCCCTCGTCGATCCTATTTCGCCCCCCCAAAATACTTGTGAGAATGAATGGTGGAGGCGCCGGGTACTGCCCCCGGGTCCGATGGGTTTATTATGAAGCCCGTTTATCGCCATAGTCGGTAAACCGACATAATATATATAGTCTTTTTCACAGCAAATGAGTAGGGGCAATCGATAAACTGATTGAGGCCAAGGGCTGAATCCCTTAATTATGTGTGATGCTTCAATATTTAACGCTTCTTGAAAAAGTCATGAATGAAGGTGTCACCCGCGATGATCGAACGGGCACTGGCACTAAAAGTGTTTTCGGATACCAAATGCGCTTTGATTTATCCAAGGGGTTTCCGTTACTGACAACCAAAAAGCTTCATTTAAGGTCTATCATTCATGAGCTATTGTGGTTTTTATCAGGTAACACAAATATTTCCTACTTAAAGGAAAACGGTGTATCTATTTGGGATGACTGGGCAGATGAAAATGGTGATCTTGGACCTGTTTATGGCTATCAATGGCGGAGTTGGCATACCCCTGATGGTCGCCAGATTGACCAAATCAAAAACCTTGTTGAGCAATTAAAAAATTACCCTGACTCCCGCCGCCACATTGTGACAGCTTGGAATCCTGCGGATGTAGATGACATGGCTTTGCCACCCTGTCATTGCTTGTTTCAATTTTATATTGCTGACGGAAAGCTTTCTTGTCAGCTTTATCAACGCTCTGCGGATATATTTCTTGGAGTACCATTCAACATTGCTTCTTATTCGCTATTAACCATGATGCTAGCGCAAGTGCTTGAATTAGAGCCTGGAGATTTTGTTCATACATTAGGAGATGCACACCTCTACTTGAATCATCTGGAACAGGCGCAAACACAAATCTCCCGTTTGCCTGGGGCTTTGCCGACAATGAAAATTAATCCTGAGAGGAAGGATATTTTCGACTTTGTGTTTGAAGATTTTTCTCTTGAAGACTATGAGGCGCAGTCCCACATCCGCGCGCCAATAGCTGTGTGACGCATGCAGATTGAGATGATTGTTGCTGTCGCAGAGAACGGCGTTATTGGGCATGACGGCAAAATGCCTTGGCGTCTTTCCACGGATCTTAAGCGATTTAAAAAAATTACAATGGGCTTACCTATTATAATGGGACGCCATACATGGGAGTCGCTACCGGGGCCATTACCAGGGAGATTGAATATTATTATTACACGCTCCAAATTTAACCTGCCTGAGGGGGTAATTGCATTCAACTCACCTGAAGCAGCTCTCAAGGCTTCTGAGGAAACAGGCTCAAAAAGAGTCATGATTATTGGTGGTGGGGAAATCTATAAAGCATTCGAGTCTCAGGCCGATGTTTTACACCTCACCAAAGTTCATGCCAAGCCAGAGGGCGATACATATTTTCGCCTTTCAGATCCTGCCGAATGGCGCGAAGAAACTGTTGAAGCTGTTCAAGCCGGTGAAAATGACACAGTCGATGTTAGTTTTGTGACATTGCGCCGTATTTCTTCAAATTAAATTTATGACAAATTTACCACATAAGTGGCTTTTCTAAGGCTTTGAAGTACAGTTTTATGGGTTTTTGTTGACAGAGCAAGAACCAGGCCAAAAAGTAAAAAAACTTGGAGGTTTTATGAGTATCAAGCTGAAATTACAGTCTAGGCAGTCGCAATCCCTTGTTCTTACACCGCAAATGCGGCAGGCGATACACATATTGCAGTTGAATAATCTTGAGCTTAATGAGTTTCTTGCTGAACAAGTAAACGAAAATCCCTTTCTTGAAATTGATGACACTCAGAGTTTTGACACAACCTTATACGCTTCCGATCAAGAAAATATCGACAGTAGTAATCTCCACGAAACCAGTGGAGGTGAACGTGATGATTTCCAAAACTTAGATGTCGAATTTCTGGATAATTCATTTAAAAGCGGCAATTTACCTGAAGCGCATATCACAGACAGCTTTTATGAAAATCTCTGGGATTTTGATGCCCGTCAGGATTTACAAAACCGTCCTGCTAATCAAGGAGACGCATCCTCCCCTAGCGATGACAAAATTAATCCTGGTCATGTAATTGAGCAAAGTGTCAGTAGCGTGCTTTCTTTTGCAGATTTTGTTCAGCAACAAATTTTCGACAAAATGCTTGAGAGCCCCTTGAAAGAGGATTGTCTGACTCTGTTGGGTTGGCTAGATGATGAGGCCTATCTGCTTGAGGATGCCGAAGAGTTAGAAACACGCCTTGAGATTTCATTGTATAGAGTTGAGGCCGCACAGAGCGAACTTCGTTCGCTTATGCCTATAGGGATTGCTGCAAATTCATTGGCTGACAGGCTATCTATGCAACTGCACCACGAGGGGCTTTGGCAGCCTGATTTCGAAGTCATTCTTGATAACCTTGATCTTCTTGGGCGCGGTGAAATTAATTTGCTAGCAAAAAAAGCCAAAATCCGCTCGCGTGTTCTTTTGGATCGTATAGAAACCATTCGACAACTTAACCCTAAAATCACCTCATCTTTTAAGTCTGAAGCCACACAAGAGCGCCAACCGGACATTCTTGTTTTTGAAAGTGATATGACCGATGAAGAATACGGTAACTGGCGGGTTGAGTTAAATGATAACACGCTTCCTAAAGTTTTGGTTCTTGACCGGTATTGGGAAGAACTTGCCGCCAAAAAAATGCCATCTAAAGACAGGGAATATTTGAATGCTAGTTATAATTCCGGCAATTGGCTCGTAAAGTCAATGAACCAGCGCGCAATAACTTTGTTGCGTGTTGCAAGAGAAATTGTGAAGCAACAGCCCGACTTTCTTGAAAAGGGGCTTGATGATCTTAAGCCTATGACGTTGCGTGACATTGCCGAGGAACTAGACCTTCATGAAAGTACCGTGAGCAGAGTCACTGCCAATAAGTTGATGGAAACGCCGAGAGGAATTTACGACCTAAAGTTTTTCTTCTCTGTAGGAATATCTGCCAATGAAGGCGATAAATCTTATTCCGCGAGAGCCGTTAAAGAGCGTATTAAAAATTTGGTTACCAAGGAAACAAATAATCTAAAAGGTGGGCGTCCGAAAATTTTCTCTGATGAAGCTTTAGCACTCGCGCTCCAAAATGACGGTATTGATATTGCCCGTCGCACAGTTGCTAAATATCGTGAGGCTATTGGTATCCCTAGTTCTGCGGACCGTAAACGAGCGGCACGGCTTTTGAGTTAAGACAAAAATATAACTAATATTTTTTCTAAGTCTTTAAAATATTTTCTTCTTTTGTTTCGGTTTAGCTTTTTCAAGGGCGCTTAGTAGTTCTCGGAGATACCTGTTTTTTTCTTCTTTTAAGCTTATCTCAGGACACACATTTTCGTTTACGCATGAAGCGCTCTGCCCATCTTTTCATTTCGACATCTACTATAATTGGGTAAAAACAAACTGTTTTGCCATCACTATTATTTCCATTCCCTTTGACTCCGTGAATAATAGGATAATCCACAAGCTCTCCCGAAATTTCGGCTTCTTTTATTGTTTCTCCAAAAGCGGTTTGTTTGAGTTTTTCGTTTTGTACCACTTTACCTTTTGGGAATAAAATCTGTCTTTGTAGCGCTGCGATGTCACGCCGCATAGCTCAAACTCATTACCTCTTCGTTTGATTGGGATGGTTCCTGCATTGGCAAGTTTTCTTGCTTTATGGCCAGGCCTGTCATCATTCATGTTGTGGTCTAATTTCCTGATACCCAAATCATTTTTTATGCTGTTATGTTCTGCATACTTGCTTTGTAACTTTGTCATGCCCTAGCTGACTTTTAATAACGCGGTCTTTAGACTTATTATTTCATTCCGGTGGCGCAAGTTTCTCTTTTTTTCAGACTGTGGGTAAATCTTCCCAGCGTGTGGTGTACCGTGGGGATACTTTTTCTTGTCGCATGAACCAATTATTTTTCCGTTTCGCAATGCCATAAGCGATGCTGCCGTGACCGAAGCGACCATTAATTCCGTCAAAAGCTTGCATAAGTTTATTTCTCTTTTCCTTTACGATAAGTGTTTTAGGTGAACCGGCATGGGTCCAGAGGCTTTGAGGTGTCATATCTTGCCGCATCAGATTGGTCAGCAGAACACCTGCTTTTTTATATTCATAACCGGGCCGGTAAATATGCGCCAGCCCCTGACGTGTGGCAGCAAGAATATCAGCCGTATGGGCAGTCATTTCAGGGAAAGTAAGGGTGACGGCATTACTATATTGGGGGCGGTCTTTTTGAAACCTGTTGGTACGGACGAAGACAGTTATATATCCTGCCACCAACCCTGTTTTACGTGTTTTGGCGGCAGCGCGTGAAGCAAAATCGCTGAGCCGGTCTGTGAGGGCAGCATGCTCCATGACAGGTGTTGAAAAACTCCGTGACACACAAATACTTTTTTTGTCTGGGCTCTCTAGTTCCAGTGATACACAAGGTATGCCTCTGAGTTCGTGCAAGGTACGCAGGCCGACCACTCCCATTTTCTGTCTGACCCAACTATCAGAGCAGCTACGAAAATCTGCGGCGGTCATAATGTTGCAGGCTTTCAGCATACGCGCCCAGCGCCTCCCGATGCCCCAAATATCCTCAACATCTGTGGCAGCAAGGGTGGTGGCAATTTCTGTTGGATCAGTCAGATTGGCAACGCCGTGCTTGCTGGGATTTTTCTTGGCAAGGCGGTTGGCGATTTTTGCTAATGTTTTACTGCTTGCCATGCCGATGGATACGGGAATGCCTGTCCATTGCGCGACTTGTTGGCGGAGCCGATCTGCTAAATCAACCGGGTTTAGTGTGTCCGGTAGATTACTGAAATCGAGAAAGCTCTCGTCAATGCTGTATATTTCGATGGCAGGCGCAATGGCGGCTAACACTTGCATTACGCGGCTACTCATATCGCCATAAAGAGCATAATTGCTCGACATGACTGCGACACCAGAATCTTCAATCATGCGCTTCCACTTGAAGTAAGGCGCACCCATTGGGATGCCGAGCGCCTTGGCCTCATTCGAACGCGCAATGATACAACCATCATTATTGGACAACACGACAACAGGCATGTTGCAAAGTTGCGGGTTAAACACCCGTTCACAGGAGACATAGAAATTATTGCAATCAACGATTGCGATATGCGACTGCGTCATGCGCGGAAGCCTCGAATACAATGACTGACCACGCCCCATATCTCACTATCGGGTGGCATTTTTGCATCCGAATAAGAGGGGTTCTCGGCATGTAAAATCCACAGATGCTTATCGTCCGGATCTCGCAAGAGCCGCTTGACGGTTAGCTCACCATGCAGAACGGCAATAACAATATCATTGACTGTCGGCGTTAGACTACGATCAACAACCAGCAGGTCACCCGGATGAATGCCCGCCCCCAGCATCGACTCGCCAACAACTCTCAGAAAAAATGTAGCCGCCGGATGCGCAACAAGGTGCTTGTTGAGATCCAAACTACCTTCGATGAAATCATCAGCCGGACTTGGAAATCCGGCAGAAATACGGGACGCAAAAACCGGGCGTCGCACCTCTAATGTGATGTCTGAACGCAATAACATAACGTAACCAAAGAGAACATAAAGTGAACATAAACATTATGTCATGCAGGTTGGCCTGTCAAGAATTGTCAAGAATTGAGTGATACTTAGCGTTATTCCTGCCCGATAAGGCGAGCTGGGTTTTCATAATCAATCACGCCACCATTATCAAAAGAGATGTCCGCCCAATCGCAATCCCAACTAATGCCAGCAACTGAGCAAGTAGGGTATTTCATGGTAAATCTCTCAGCAATCTCAGGTGAAGTTTGAGCCATGCGCCCAGCAAACATTTCCATGCCAGGATTATGAGCAACCAGCAATATGCAGTCATGGTCACCGCCATTACGTTTGGCGATATTCATCAGATCCGTGTGCATCGCCTGATAGAGGTCGCTGGAATAAGTAATGATGTCGTGATTGCATAGCGTGACAACGGTTTCACGTGTTCGGCGTGCGGTTGAGCAAATCACCAAAGTTGGTGCAAAATTATTTTCTATATAGCGCGCCATGATTTCGCGGTCACGGCGACCTCTCTTATTAAGTGGACGTTCATGGTCATCAAGTTCGGGCATATCCCAATCTGATTTGGCATGCCGCCAAAGCAATAATTTAACCATCAGTATCCCGCCTTTTTATCTACGACATTGTTCAAGGGTACTTGTTTAGCAAAAAGCACCAGATTTTCCAGAAAAGAAGTGGAAATGGTGTCAATAACCCGCATATCGCACCAGGCCAGATGGGGGCTGAGAAACACTTTTTCATTCTCGTAAATCCAGTGATCTGCTGGTAATGGTTCTGTCTGGACGGCATCAAGTGAGGCACGAGCAAGTTTTCCCGAGTCTAGAGCCAGCTTTAAATCATTTTCATCAACCAATGATCCTCTGGCGATATTGACCAGATGAGCGTCCTGTTTGAGATAGCTGAGAGTTTTTGTATTAACAATATTGTCTGTTTCGGTGGTTGCCGGTGCAGCCAGAACTAGGTGGTCGGCTTTTGCAAAAAGTACCTCGAGACTGTCTGTTGTTTCCACCCTGTCCACAAAAACAGATGATTGACGCGTCATAGTCAGAACTTTCATATCAAACGCCAAAGCGCGTTTAGCAAGCTCTTTCCCGATGGAGCCAAAGCCAAAGATTGAGAGTGTCTGCCCTTGTACCGCGCCAATATTATCGGCGATGGACCAGAAAGGTGATGGCGCGCTGATCCAGTTTTCCGGCAGATTTTTTCTGGCCGCCAAAATGCAGGTGAACGCCCATTCTGCAACTTGAACAGCACTTGCGCCGCGCGCGGAGGTTAAAATTATGTCTCCCAAAGCTTCTATGGGAAAGCCGTCAATGCCGGTTCCGAAAACATGTATCCACTTTAACCCGTTGGTCGCTGCAATTACTTGATCCACTCCATCCAGGAAAGAGGCCACACATAGAAGGCAGTCAGCTTCCAAATTTTCTTCAAGTGGTTTATTCGGGTCGATAAAAATAATCTCGGCGTTAGGTATTGCTGCATGAATGCCGTCAACCAGTTCCTGATTATTCAAATAGGATAAAATTCTGACCATGTGTTTGTATAGGACTGCTGAGTTATTTCAGCAAGACCATCTCATCTGCTATACGCCCGGACTGCACAAGATCCAGAAATGTCTTACCGAGTTCTTCACTTCGCATGGTGGCTGTTTGCCAAATCTCAATGCGTTTTGACTCATCTTTGATAAATTGCTTGAAATCACCTCTAGAGGGAATACGGCTATAGGGAAGAGATTTCACATATTCATCCGATGGCACAAAAATCACAACATTATCTAGCTTGCTCGCGGAAACTTTGCGCCAAGGATAGAATTTATCAAACCAGCGCCATTTAAGATAATCGTAAAAATGTGGGTAAAGTACAATCCCTTCATTGGAAGGCCATAACTGTGAAGGAATAGGGTGGTAATCCAGCATACCGCCATCGCGATAAAGATGAATTCCATCTTCAGTTTCAATTTCTATACCATGCATCATGACCGGAATAGCCCCGGATGCATTTAAAGCCAGACCTAAATTATTCTTGTTTAGCGCTACACTATGGGTCGGATAATTGTCTATTGGCCTGAGTGCTTTTGCACTTCTTGAGTCAGAAAATACAACTCGTTCTGCCATACCCTTTAGGCCATGCCTGCTTTTTATAGATAAAATCGCAGCTTTTGTAATGGCTTGTTTCTGACGTTTAACATTTTCGCTGGCGAGTAGATTGAATGATCTCACAGTGCCAATATGAAGCCTGAAATTCGGGTGAGAGAGTATCTCGTCATCACCACCATCTGCCATGACTTTATCAATCAGTTCCCGTGGCGCCCAACTGATAATATCTCTTATATCGGGTTCATTAATCCGGTCAGCATAGGTTTGGGTGCAATAAATATTGGCAAATTGATCTAGCCAGCCTTGTGTGTCGTTGCGACAGGCAGCAGCCAATTTAAATGCGCCAGCAGAAGTTCCGAGTAAATCAATCGAGTGATCTATGTTTTTTAGCCATTGCCCCAGTATCACCTTGTCCAGCCCGACTGTTGTCAGGGTCTTAGCTGCGCCTGAGGCACAAACAACGCTCTGTACATCCACCTGATTTAGGCCATGTGCTCTAATATGTGAAAAAGCCCTTGGGCCTGCCAGAACTTTTAAAATCGTCATTAATAGCCTTTGTTTTCTCGTTATACTTAATAGGTTAGCCAGAATTTGTTACAATGTTAAGACCAGTTCTTCCGGTAAGGTTTCGGCATTTCTGGCGACGATATAAATTGGGATATCCGGTACAAACCGACCTAACGTTTCTGCAGTTTCCTGTTCGGAGACAGGAGCGGTTTCCGAACTGTTTATGATGATTGCTGATGGTTTTATGCCGCGCTGTTCCAATGCTTTGAGAGCTGTCATGGTGTGAGACAATGTCCCAAGATAGCTACCTGTTATAAGCATGCATTTCGCATTTAAGGCTGCCTGCCAGTCTAATGTTGTATCTTTTTCATTTAAGGGGACCATCACTCCGCCAACGCCTTCCACAAGCGTTGGTGAATCTGAGGCTTGTTTATTGCAAAACTCTATCAGCGGAAGAAGCGGGATAGTTGCGCTTTCACGAGTGGCAGCCATATCGGGCGAGAGGGCGGCTGAAAAGCGCCAGGGCGAGATGTCGCGCACATTATCCATTGTTAGCGGTAAGCCCATGGCTTCAAGAATGTTACCAGTATCGGATTCATTAATTTTATTTTCGTCAAAACCACTAATCACAGGTTTCACCCCCCTGACGGATATTCCCATTTTGGCAGCAGTCTTTATGAGTAGACACGTTATATAGGTTTTGCCAATATCTGTTCCGGTTGCGGCGATGAAAGTAAGCCCCATTAATTGACCCCATATTCTTTTTTGGCTTCGCATACCAAATCTGCGAGGCGGTCAATATCTGAGGGTTTATGACTCGCATTAAAAGCGATACGCAATCTTGCCGTATTCTCCGGGACAGTCGGTGGTCGAATTGCACTGACGAGAAACCCCTCATCGGCAAGTTTTTCCGACACAGTCATGACGGTGTCATTGCCACCGAATATGACTGGAACTATCGGGCTTTGCGGTGTGGGTAAACCAACTCTGTCGCAGAACTGTCTTGCATAAGCCAGAGGTTTATCGACCAAGCTTGGGTCTTGTTCGATAATTTCCAATGCCGCAAGTGCTGCTGCCGTGCTCATCGGTGGGAGGCCGGTTGAATAAACGAAACTTCTTGCGCGGTTTACCAGTAAATCTATTAATTTTTGACTGCCACATACATAGCCGCCATAACTGCCAAGTGCCTTTGATAAAGTTCCCATTTGCACATCGGCTTTAATTGGCGGGTCAAAAGCAAACCCGCCACCACGACCTGCACCCAGAACACCGATACCATGGGCATCATCTGTAATCAGCCAGCTATCATGGCGGTTGGCGATGTCCCGAAGAGTTGGAAGTGGGGCTAGATCACCATCCATTGAAAAAACAGTATCCGTTAAAATAAGACATTTGTTGAATGAGTTGCGGTGTGACTTGAGGTGGTGTTCCAGGTCGTCACAATCATTATGCTTAAAGCGAATAACTTTTGCATTTGAAAGCCGTGCGCCTGAATTGAGGCAGGCATGTGCCAGTTCATCCACAAGAATAAGGTCATCTGTTCCGGAGAGTGCAGGAATGAGCCCGATATTAGCCAGAAATCCAGAGCCGAAAATAAGGCAGGCTTGCGTATTTTTAAGCTTTGCCAGTTTCTTTTCTAAGTCTTCCAGTAACGGATAATTCCCCGTGATAAGTCGGGAGGCTGCTGCGCCAGCTCCATAAAGCCTTGCGGCCTCATTTGCTTTTTCTAGAATGGTGGGATGATGCGATAGCCCCAGATAATCATTGCACGAGAAGGAAATAAGAGGTTTTCCGGATTGGCGGCTCTTTGCTTCCGCGCCACGATGTGTTGTCTTGAGAGTTCGAAAGCTGGCATTTTTTTCAAGTTTATTGATTTTTTCAGCACAGAAAATATCAAGAGAATTTTGATTGGTTTTCATATATTCTAATTTCCGCCCGTTAAGTCTTATAGTGGAGTAACATTTTCTCAGCCGACCTCATAATTATAAGCGCCCTATAATTGAACAATAAAGCAAGAAATGAGATTTTCTTAACAAGACAAAAGTTCGAGAGATTTATATGACTGTTTCACCCGTTAATCCGCTTTTCCCTAATATGCCTGATTGGCAACAGCAGGCGACTGAGAATCTATGGCCGCCCTATACGCAAATGCGGACAACCCCCATTGGTCTTCCCGTAACTGAAGCTGAAGGTGTAAGGATAAAGCTAGCTGATGGTCGTATACTTATAGATGG
>NYTN01000080.1 GCA_002683515.1 Rhodobiaceae bacterium | reverse complement strand
GACACCAAATATACGGCATCTGTAACATTTGAGCAGCAAGTTAACCTAAATGGTTTCACCACATTCTCTGGTAATGTGTTCATGAGTGGTGCTGGATTCACATATTGTGGTGGTCCGATGCATGTGTGTGATGATATTGTTGCTTTCTATGGTCAAACATCTGACATTGCCATGAAGGAAAATATTTCTACACTTGAAGATCCTCTTGCCAGGGTTATGCAAATCCGTGGCACAGAGTATGACTGGAAGGAAGGTAACAAGAGCTATAAAGGTCATGACATTGGCGTTATTGCTCAAGATGTAGAGAAAGTTCTCCCTGAGGCAGTATCTACAAAACCTGATGGCACGAAGGGTGTCCACTATAACAAACTAATTCCTCTACTTATTGAGTCTGTCAAGGAACTCACTAACAAAGTCAATGAACTTGAGGGTGATAAATAACAAAAAGGGACTGTCTCACTTAAGATAATGCCAACGAATTATAAGACTATTATCAATTTTAGGGATGGTGTTCAGGTCGATGAAAACGATCTGGTATCAGTTGGTGGTCAGGTAGGTATTGGGACCACGATTCCTCGTGAGACTCTCGATGTCCGTGGCAACATTATTGTAGAAAATGAAACTAACCTGAGACATGTAAATGTCATTGGTTATGCCACACATTACGGCAATATTAATGTTGCTGTTGGCAATTCAGTCGGTATCGGCACAACTGTACCTGAGGCAGCATTTCAAGTTGGCGTAGGAACAACTGGTGCAACTATTTCGGCAGAAGGTAGAGTAACAGCAACTAGTTTTGTTGGTGATGGTTCAGCTTTAACTAACCTTCCTACATCTGTATGGGATAATGATAATCCTGGGGTAGGATCAACAATCTATGCATTTAGACCTGTTGGGGTAGCCGTAACATTCCCACAGGCAGATTTTGCTGTAGGTGATATAGTTAAAATAGATGCAATTAGTGGTGTTGGTACATATCAAGGATTAGAAGCAAAAAATCTTACATTAAGCGGTAATGCTCAGCAGGGCAATATCGCTATGGTTGGATCCATCAGTGGTATTCAATCTATTACTAATGGTACTGGTAACTTTGAGACAATTGGCGTAGGTTCATTTGGTCAACTCAATATTGCCACAGGTATTATTACAGGTGGAGCAACAGGTCTTACTGTAACTGGTATTGAAAAAACCATTTCATTTGTTGGTGTTAATACTTTAGGAGACTCTAGAAGTGGTCTCTCATTTAAAGAAATTGCAACGGGTCCAGATCTTCTCTCAGTTCTTTACAACGGAACAGTACAAAATGTAGATGGATCTGATGGTGGACAGTTAGAATTATGGGGTCTTCAAGGATCTACATTCTTACCTAGAGTTGTAGCTACAAGAGAAGGACGGGTAGGTGTGGGAACATCTAGACCGAGGGAATCTTATGCTGTTGATATTGTTGGTACAGGTACAATTACTGGCGCGTTCGGTGCTGCTGGTGGATTTATTGGTAATGTTATTGGTGATATCACTGGTATCGCAGGTGTGGCGGCGGGATTAACTGGTACGCCTGATATTTCAGTTGATGAGATTACATCTATTGGTATCAATAGCATCTTTATTAGAAACACTGGTATATCTACATTTGGTGGTGAAATTAGTGTAGGTAACTTTGTTGGTGTTGGTTCCACTAGCTCTGCATTAGGTAGAGGTCTTGGTGTTATTGGCGGTGCTGATGTTCGGGGTGATGGCACATTCTCTGGTGACCTTTTTGTTGGCGGAAACTTAGCTATCGGTGGTACATTTGGTGGTGCAGTTGATGTCTCTGATGTCACTGCTGGTGAGATTATTGCAACTGGTATTCTTTCTGCAACCACAACATCTAGTTGTGTATTACATGACACGAATATCACTGGTAATGTAACTCAAGAAGCGAGCAAGAACTTTGTAATTGGTAATGAACTGACTGTAGGCGGTAGCGTAGCTATTGGCGGTACAGAAATTGGTTTCACTCAACCAGTTAATATTACTGGTGCTGTTTCTTTAAATGATGCCACTGGTGTAGTTACAACTGGTAAGGTTGTATGTCAAGATCTTGTCGTTCAAGGTAACTTCTCTAATACTGGTGGTGCAATTGCAACATTCGGTAAGATCTTACTTGATGGTATTACAGGATTCATTTCAGCTAGAGGCAATATTGACGCTACTGGTGGTATCATTACTTGTAAGCAGATTGATGCAACAGGAATCAGCACATTTGGTGGATTAAATCTTAGAGGTGGTAGTATTAGTAGCACTGCAGATATTTTTGCAGGCACAGGTATTATTACTTGTGGTGGTCTATTCCTGAACAACGGTGATATTAATCAAGCTGGTAACATTGACGCTCAAGCTGGATTCATTACTTGTGGCGGAATAGAACTTAACAGTGGTGGGATCAAAGATGCTGGTGATATCATCACAATTGGTGTTATCACATGTAAAGGTGCTAACCTTGAGTATGGTGACCTAATAGATGCTGGAGATCTCAATTCTGGTGGTCATGGTATTTTCTCATCCTTTATTATTTCTGAGGCAGGTATCTGTACTGTTGCTAACCTTGATATTAGTGATGGTCAGGCAACAAACTTCCTTACAACTAGAATTGGTTTCAACACCACATTAACTAACTTCCCAATTGCTGAAGGTATCGCCGCATTTGATGATGCTGAGATCTTCTTGCAAGGCAATACCCCTGGTATTGGTATTGGCACAACATCTGGTAAGAGATCTGGTAACACTAGCTTATATGTTGGTCATGGTAGAGTTGGCGCAGATTTTAGTGGTGGTCATTCAATCTTTGAGGGTGGTGTTGCCATCGGTACTCATGGATCAGCGATAGAAGAAAATAACCTTGAAATTTATAAAAATACAGTATTCCATGAGAGAGCTACTGGTGCAGGTGGCACAGAATCTGGATTCATTCGCATTGGTATAGGAACTCTTGCTCCTAGAACAACCTTCGATATGTCACAAGTTGAGGGTGGTTACTTTGCTATGCCTTCATATATTGATGGTGGTCCTGCCACTAGTGATAACTTCCGTGGTTGTCTGTACTTTAATACAACAGAAAATATCCCATTCGTTTTTGACAATAGCAACGAACCCATGGGTATTTCGACTGCTATTGACTTCTTCTATGATGTTGGTCAGTATGCAATTCACCTTGGATTTGTTGGTGGTATTACTAATAGTGATTCTACTAGAGGAAACGATCTTGGCAACACTGTTAATAACGAGATTCAACCATTTGATCCAGCCGATTCATTTGGTCCTGGTTTAGGTACTGCCCATATGGTTTACAATAAGCAGTACAATAAGCACCAATATGCAACAGCACAGGGTACTGATTGCTTTGATGCAAGTATCTTCAGATCCTATGTGTCCTCTGGAACTTCCTCACTAAATATTGAACAGGACGCCTTAGATCCTACTAAGGTATACATTAGTGTTGCAGGCGTCGGATCAGTCACATTTACACTTTCCTGATATTTTAAGACATGGCGTCTAATGATTGGAGTAAAAAAACAGAAGAACTCCTAACTGGTGCCCCTGGTACACAGATATCTTTTGGCGATATTAGAGCTGGTCTTGGTAGTACTACTGCATCCATCTCTGCCAGAGAACTTTACAGAGTTACAGACTTAGATGCCCCGTATGACTTTAGTCAGGGCAAATATCCAACATCTAGTTCATCTCATTTACCATATGTTCTAGATGCTACTGAACATGTTGGTATTCCTACTGATGGTGCAATTTCACCAGATGATATTAGGAATGTCATCAAAGAGTATGTTATTGAGCAAGATCCTAATACTGAAGAAGAAAACTTTAATGTAACTACACTATCCAGTCCAACTACACCTAGCATTGCTGTTGACTGGAACTCAAACTTAAACAAAAATATATCAAAATACCTCAGAATTAAAGGTAGGATTGTAAGTAGCACAGTAGCAACTCCTGCTGTCATTGCTAACCAGGCATCATCAAACCTGAATGTATATGTAAACAACGCACCACCATCTTATGGTGTGTATTCAGCTGGTGGTGCAATTAGTCAACCTGGTGGTCATGCTGTTTCAGTATCTAACCCTGGTGCGCCTGCAACTAGAAAGGTATTTGTAGAGTGTGAGGGCGTTGACGCCAGAATCTATGCTGGTGGCGGCGGTGGAGCTCCTGGATCTGATGGTTTCGATGGTGCCGATGGTGCTACTGCTAGCACTGGTGTCCCTGGATCACCTGGTTCTCCCTTCGGTAAAGCTCCTGATGGATCACCTGGGTCACCTGGATCACCTGGATCACCTGGTCAGAACGGATCCTCTGGTTCACCTGGTGGATCAGGTGGATCAGGTGGACCAGGTGGTAGTGGTCAACCTGGTAGTCCTGGTAGTCCTGGTAGTTCTGGTCAACAAAGAAAATCATTCAGACAAAGACAGCAGAAACAGAGAAGAAATTCTGAGAGAAATAGAAGAAAGAGGAGAAAGAGCTACAGAGGTTGGCCAAAACCGCGTCGTGGTCCTAAGCAGGAGCGGAACGGTTTTCAGTCAGTATCATACTTCCAGCAGAGATCTACTGGTGAGAGAAGAAAGAACTGCTCAGGCGGCTCAGGTGGTGGCGGTGGATCAGGCGGCTCAGGTGGCGGCGGCGGCGGAGGCGGCGGCGGTGGCTCAGGTGGCGGCGCTGGTAGCCGTGGCGGCGGCGGTGGCGCTGGTTCAGGCGGTGGTCGTGGCACTGGTGGTCAAGGCGGTCAAGGCGGTGCTGGTGGTGCTGGTGGTCCTGCTGGATATGATGGTATCGGTGGTGTCAAAGGCATCAGAGGTATCGCTGCTCCTGGTCGTGGATGGAACTATAAAACAGGAAATATCATAGGCACACCTGGAACTCCTGGTACACCTGGCACACCTGGTGGTGGTGGCGGTCCTGGGCAACCTGGTCAGGCTGGAACACCTGGTACAAGCGGCACACCTGGTGGTAGTGGTACACCTGGTGGTGGTGGTGGTTCAGGACAACCAGGATCACCTGGTCAACCTGGTCAACCTGGTACTCAAGGCGGCAGTGGAACCCCTGCAAGCTGTAGTGCTGGCACACCTGGTCAACCTGGTCGTAAAGGTAGAAGAGGTAAAAAAGGTGGTCGTGGATCTAGAGGTGCTGGTGGACAACCTGGAACTCCTGGAACTCCTGGATCCTCTGGAAGTTCTGGAACACCAGGAACAAGAGGAACGGATGGCACTCCTGGTCAGACTGGTCAACCTGGTACGCCTGGTAACGCTGGCACATCTGGTCAACCTGGTCAGGCTGGAGAACCAGGTGGTTTCGGTGGAGACTGGGGTATAGCAGGTCAACCATCAACCCGTCAGGGTGGTCCTGGTGGGGATGCTGGTAGAGCTGTCGATGGTGATAAGTATCAAGTTATTCCTAATGGTGGCGACATTCGTTACATTTACTGATTTAAATTATGTCAATTTATCGTCTTTGTCCGTCACCTAGTTTTGGTGGCGAGACTTGCTTTGAAACTTGGGATGAGGGGTTTACACCTGAAGAATGTGATAAGATCATCGAACTTGGTGAATCTTATGATTTAGATGATGCAGTAGTGGGTAACACCACAGAATCTGAAGTTATCGATAACATAAGAGTATCAAAGACATCATGGATAGAGTTAAATGATGACACAGAGTGGATATATAAGCGTCTAGGTAAAATTCTTAGATGTATGAATGGCATGTATTGGAAATATGATATTCATGGATTTCATGAGCATTTACAATACACAGTATACGATGGTAGTGGCACACACTATGATTGGCATGTAGATAATAATATGCTGACGGATCTACCACCTAGAAAACTGTCCATGTCAATACAATTATCAGATCCTGACGACTATGATGGTGGTGGACTAGAAATCAGCGATGGAAATATAGTTGAAGCTTCAGATAAAAGGGGAGATGTTATCGTGTTCCCTTCCTATCGTGTACATAGAGTTACGCCAGTCACAGAGGGCATCCGCAGATCACTGGTAGTATGGGCAAACGGTCCAGCTTTCAGGTGACACCTGGCAAACTGTCCACTATACATACCATAGTGGAAGAGCGCAACCTATAATAGGAGTATGAAAAACACACACCTAGAGCACCTAGAAGACGACATTCTCAACAGCGGTTCCACTGGTGGCAAGGATGTTATCTCATTTTTGCGTCAGTTCGGTCACATGCTGACTGGTGTTCCTAGTGAGATCAGCGTGACTACAAAATGGGATGGTGCTCCTGCTATTGTGTGTGGCACAGAACCTGTCACAGGTCGTTTCTTCATTGGCACTAAGTCTGTATTCAACAAAGTTAGTCCTAAGATTTGTTTTGATGATACTGATGTAGATCGTTTCTATACAGGTCAACTTGCTAGCAAACTCAAAGATTGCTTAGCGTATCTTCCACAGCTGAATATTTCAGGTATTGTGCAAGGTGACTTACTATTCACTCAAGACGATAAAAGGAGCGGTATTGTCGGTGGAAACCGAGTTATTTGTTTTACTCCTAATACCATTACTTACGCTGTTCCTCTTGGTTCCAGAAAAGCTTCTGCGATTCGTCTCTCCAAACTTGGCATCGTATTTCACACAGTTTACAAAGGCGATACTCTCCAGACTGCTCAAGTTGTACCGCAAAAACAAGCACCTAAGTATCTTTCTACTAAAGATGTGTTTGTTGCCAGTGCGGATTTTGCTGATGCCACTGGTGTTACCCTATTCAATCCTCGCGATGCGGTAACTTTTCAGTCTACTATCAGGACAGCAGAAGGTTCACTCAAGCGTTCATCTGCATTTCTTGATAACATTTTGTTGCAGGGTCAGTCTAGATTTGTCATAAATCTCATGCTCAAGCGTTTCTTCAATGAGCAGATTCGTGCTGGTAAGAAGATTGCTAATACAAAAGATATTGTTGCTAAGTTTGCCAGATATTATACCACATCTATCAACATCGAGATTGCATCTAAGAAGAGTGCTCGTGCTATCCAGCGTTGGAAAGATGCTAAGGCACAAGGCACACAGTTCATCGCAAAGTATGAGAAAGAGCTATACTTCTTGATTGCATCTTATATCAGTATCCGTACTGCAAAGCAGATGGTTCTCAAGCAACTCAACAAGGAGAAATCTATCAAGACATTTGTAGGTGCTCGCCCTACAACTCCTGAGGGATATGTTGCACACCACAACAACAAAATGCTCAAGTTTGTTGACGATGAGTT
>NYTN01000079.1 GCA_002683515.1 Rhodobiaceae bacterium | reverse complement strand
GCGTTTACCTAAAGATTATGCTCCCAGTGATAGCGAACCCTTTATGAATGCCCGTCAAAGGGAATATTTCCGGCGCAAGCTTGTGATTTGGAAAGAAGATATCATTCGGGAAACACGAGAAACTGTCTCTTCATTGCAAGAGGGCAATCTTAATCTTCCTGATGTGACTGACCGCGCAGCGTCCGAGTCTGAAAAAACACTAGAATTAAGAACACGGGACCGCCAGCGCAAACTTGTAAATAAGATTGATGCCGCGTTAGGACGTCTGGATGACCAAACCTATGGTTATTGTGAGGAAACCGGTGATCCTATTAGTCTTAAACGCCTTGATGCTCGCCCAATAGCGACATTGAGCGTCGAAGCGCAAGAAAGACATGAAAAACGTGAGCGTGTTTTTCGCGACGACTAGCTCTTCTTTTCTGCCCAACCGATTCTCTGAACGTGTGTTTGTTCACCTCAAAAAAATCACTTTTCAATATGAATAAAGTGAGAACATGGGCCTATTATGATAATAAAAACAATAAGTTAAATTTTTACTTGCAGAAGAGAACAAAATAGGTACAAATAAGCCAATTGCTCCTTTTATAGGGGTGTGAAATAAGGAGATAGCAATGTCCTCTAACTTGGTGAACCTCATGGATGAAAAAGGCGACAGAAAGAAAGCTCTTGAAGCCGCATTAGGCCAGATTGAACGAAATTATGGCAAAGGCTCAGTAATGAAACTGGGCGACCCGAAAAATATTGTAGAAATAGGCTCAATTCCGACCGGCTCATTAGGGCTGGATATCGCTCTTGGTATCGGTGGCCTGCCGCAAGGCCGGATTATTGAGATATACGGACCGGAAAGCTCAGGTAAAACAACCCTTGCTTTACATACAGTTGCAGAAGCGCAGAAAAAAGGCGGCATTTGCGCCTTTATAGATGCCGAACATGCACTTGACCCATTATATGCAAGTAAACTTGGGGCAGATGTAGAAGAATTACTGATTTCTCAGCCTGATAATGGGGAACAGGCGCTTGAAATCGCTGATACGCTGGTAAGATCCGGGGCTATTGATGTGTTGGTTATCGACTCAGTGGCGGCATTAACCCCGCGTGCTGAACTTGAAGGTGATATGGGCGACAGTTTGCCGGGTCTTCAAGCACGTTTAATGAGTCAGGCGTTGCGTAAATTGACTGCATCCATATCGAAATCAAATACGATGGTTATATTTATCAACCAGATTCGGATGAAAATCGGGGTTATGTTTGGTAGCCCTGAAACGACTACTGGCGGTAACGCCCTCAAATTCTATGCTTCGTGTCGTCTGGATATCCGTCGTATCGGCGCAATTAAAGATCGCGAGGAAGTGGTCGGTAACCAGACACGCGTCAAAGTTGTTAAAAATAAGGTTGCCCCGCCTTTCCGTGTCGTTGAGTTTGACATTATGTATGGCGAAGGCATCTCGAAAACAGGCGAGTTGATTGATCTTGGTGTTAAAGCTGAAGTCGTAGATAAATCCGGTAGCTGGTACAGTTATGGTGATCAACGGATCGGTCAAGGCAAGGAAAATGCCCGTCAGTTCCTCAAGGATAATCCTGAAATCGCTGCGGAAATTGAAGAAAAAGTCCGTGCCGATGCCGGTCTCGTTGATGTTGAGCCTCTCAAGCCTGAAGATGATTATGATGCTGGTGATGATGAGCTAGAAGAAGCGGCAAGCTAATCTGGCAATCTTAGATGTGTCACAACTTTAAAATCCCGGATTTAATATCCGGGATTTTTATTATTATTACTGTAATTTTGCCTGTTTCGTTCGGAGAGGGCTTGGCATATCGGGGAAGGCTCGTTACAAACTTAGTGGGAGAATAATATGTCACTTGGTTTGGCGGACATCCGTTCATCTTTTCTTAAATATTTTGAGGCGCAAGAGCATAAGGCTCAAGCATCCAGCCCACTTGTACCTTTGAACGATCCGACATTGCTTTTTACCAATGCCGGTATGGTACCTTTCAAGAATTTTTTTACGGGCCAAGAAACTTCACCACATCAACGTGTTGTCACTTCCCAAAAATGTGTGCGTGCGGGGGGGAAGCATAATGACCTCGATAATGTTGGCTATACGGCGCGTCATCACACTTTCTTTGAAATGCTGGGTAATTTTTCATTTGGTGATTATTTCAAGGAAGAAGCGATTAATTACGCTTGGCAGTTTTTGACTAAAGAACTTCAAATCTCTCAAGAAAAGTTGTTGGTCACAGTATATGCCGAAGATGAAGAAGCCAAAATACTTTGGAAAAAAATCGCGGGTTTGGGTGATGACAGGATTATTCCAATCGCTACATCCGACAATTTTTGGTCTATGGGAGATACTGGGCCTTGTGGGCCGTGTTCGGAAATTTTCTATGATCATGGGCCGGAGATAGCTGGTGGACCGCCCGGTAGCCCGGATGAAGATGGTGACAGGTTTATTGAAATCTGGAATCTGGTGTTTATGCAATTTGAGCAACATGCTGATGGTACGCGAACAGACCTACCGAAGCCGTCTATTGATACGGGCATGGGGCTAGAGCGTATTGGCGCTTTGCTACAGGGTAAGCACGACAATTACGATACAGATTTGATGCAACACCTCATTGCTGCATCGGCAGAGTTTAGCAATCAGGCCGCAGATGGCACTCATAAGGTCAGTCATAGGGTTATTGCAGATCATTTACGAAGTGCGGCTTTTTTAATTGCAGATGGTGTTTTGCCTTCTAATGAAGGGCGCGGTTATGTTTTACGCCGTATTATGCGTCGCGCCATGCGCCATGCACAATTGCTTGGCACCAAAGAGCCGCATATGTGGAGATTGCTGCCTGCACTTAAAAACCAGATGGCGGTCGCTTACCCTGAGTTGGAGCGTGCCAGTGCGCTAATCACGGAAACACTTAAGCATGAGGAGGAGCGATTCAGAGAGACTCTGACCCGTGGCTTAAAATTACTTGATGATGCGCTTGAAGAATTAAATGGTAAAACTTTGCCCGGTGATATTGCTTTTAAGCTTTACGATACTTACGGTTTTCCCCTTGATTTAACACAAGATGCATTGCGCGAGCGTGGACTAAGCGTTGATGAAAAAGGTTTTGAAACAGCAATGGAAAAGCAGCGCGCGGAAGCACGCTCCAACTGGTCGGGTTCGGGTCAAACGGCAACTGAAACAATCTGGTTCGATATTCGCCAAGATATTGGCATGACAGAATTCGTCGGTTATCAAGGGGCAAAAGCTGAAGCAAAAATATCTGCCATTATTATAGAAGGCCAGCCGACTGATAAAGTTAATGCCGGACAAGAGGCTTCTGTCATAGTTAATCAAACCCCTTTTTATGCAGAAAGTGGCGGGCAGGCTGGTGATCAGGGTACCCTTAAATCTGAAAATTCGGCGGCTATGGCTGTCACCAATACCCTTAAAAAACTTGGCGACATGCATGTGCATGTTGGTGAAGTACAATCTGGGGAACTTGCCGTTGGTGACATTGTACACCTTGCCATTGATGATAGCCGACGCACAAAAATACGCTCAAATCATTCTGCTACGCATTTGCTACATGAAGCCTTAAGGCGGGTTCTTGGTGATCACGTTACGCAAAAAGGCTCACTGGTCGATGAAAGCTATTTGAGGTTTGATTTCAGCCATCCCAAATCGATGACTGGTGAGGAGGTCAAACAAGCTGAAGATATTGTGAATGGTGTCATTCTTTCCAATCATCAGGTCAGCACTCGACTTATGACGCCTGATGAAGCGATTGATGCGGGGGCGTTGGCATTGTTCGGAGAAAAATACGGCGATGAGGTTCGTGTTCTTGCTATGGGCGAGGATGCTGATGCGAACAGTCGTGGTGGTCATTATTCGGTTGAGCTATGCGGCGGCACACATGTGAAACGTTTAGGTGATATTGGCCTCTTTGCTATTACACAGGAAACTGCAGTTGCTTCAGGTGTAAGACGTATCGAAGCTATGACTGGTCATGCTGCACGGCACTATTTGAAGGAACAAGAAGCGGTGCTTGGGGATATTGCCGGCATTGTAAAAGCCGGTCAGAAAGATTTGCCAAACCGAATTGCGGGTTTGCTAGATGAGAAAAAGCGTCTTGAACGTGAATTAGCTGAAGCTAAAAAAGCATTGGCGCTTGGTGGTGGTCAATCGTCAAGTACGGATACTCAAGATGAGATTTCAGAGATTAATGGGACAAAATTTCTTGGTAAAATCGTGCAAGGACTTCCGGCAAAAGAACTTCGCGGTCTCGTTGATGACGGCAAGAAACAAATCGACAGTGGTATAGTTGTGTTTATCGGCATAGACGAGGGCAAGGTTGGTATCGCAGTGGGCGTCACAAAAGACCTGACCGAGAGGTTCGATGCGGTATCTATGGTTCGTCTTGGTGCTGAAAAACTTGGCGGCAAAGGTGGTGGCGGTCGCCCTGATATGGCTCAAGCAGGTGGCTCTAATACCGACGCTGCACCTGAAGCTTTAGACGCCATTAAAGCAAGTCTTTAAAAGATTAGTTTACGATTTTTTCAGAGGTTTTAGCTAAGTGCTTTTTGCAAATTACTGTCGATTTTATCCAAAAACTCTGTCGTGCTGAGCCAATTTTGCTGAGGCCCAACAAGTAATGCCAAGTCTTTTGTCATATGACCACTTTCAACAGTACTGACACAGACTTTTTCGAGGGTGTGAGCGAAAGACACTAGCGCATCATTGCCATCTATATCGCCACGTTTGATGAGGCCGCGTGTCCAAGCAAAGATTGATGCAATCGAGTTTGTTGAGGTTTCTTCTCCGCGTTCATGCGCTCGGAAATGTCGTGTTACTGTTCCATGTGCTGCTTCAGCTTCCATTATTTTACCATTTGGGGTTAGAAGCGTAGATGTCATTAAACCAAGAGACCCAAAGCCCTGAGCGACAGTGTCAGATTGCACATCACCATCATAATTTTTACATGCCCAAACAAATTTCCCGTTCCACTTAAGTGCCGCGGCGACCATGTCATCAATTAATCGATGTTCGTAAGTGATGCCGCTAGCTTCAAATTTACCCTTGAACTCAGCATCAAAAACTTCCTGAAAGAGATCTTTAAAGCGTCCGTCATAGGCCTTCAGGATTGTATTTTTTGTGGAGAGATAGACCGGCCAGTTTCTATTCAACCCATAATTCATGCTTGCGCGCGCAAAATCACGGATTGACTCGTCAAGATTATACATTGCCATCGCAATGCCACCGCCAGGAAAATCAAACACATCTCTCTCGATTTTCTCGCTGCCGTCTTCAGCCTCCCAGCTGATTTTAAGTTTCCCTTTGCCGGGAACAACAAAATCGGTTGCGCGGTACTGGTCGCCAAATGCGTGACGACCAATAACAATCGGGTCTGTCCAGCCTGGTACAAGGCGTGGAACATTTTTACAAATAATAGGTTCCCTGAATACCGTCCCGCCTAGAATGTTTCTGATGGTACCATTAGGTGAGCGCCACATTTCTTTGAGGTCAAATTCTTCTACACGGGCCTCATCGGGGGTGATTGTTGCGCATTTAACGCCGACACCATACTCTTTGATAGCTTCAGCCGCATCAATTGTAATTTGGTCATTTGTGTCATCACGCACCTGAACTGACAGATCGTAATATTTAAGGTCTATATCGAGATATGGTAAGATGAGTTTATCTTTGATGAGTTGCCAGATAATTCTGGTCATTTCATCCCCATCAATCTCAATGACAGGATTTTCAACCTTGATTTTTGACATAGTTAACCCTTAATGCCTTGTGAATTTAGCCAAGGCATAGCAGAGGTTTGGGTTTGATTAAAGGGCTGCATTGATTTATTTGAGAGGTATTTTGTCTCAAGTGACAAAATATTCATAAAATTAAACTCAACAGACGCATTATTAACTGAATGAGAGAAAAATCGGATTTTTTATGAAGCCTGCAGTTATTCTAATAGGCCCTCAGTTGGGTGAAAATATCGGTACCGTTGCACGCGCAATGCTCAATTTTGGGCTTGAAGATTTACGTGTGGTTAATCCTCGTAAGGGCTGGGATGTGGAAAGAGCTATTAAAGCCTCCGCAGGCGCTGATAAAGTAGTCGAGAACAGAAAAACATTTACGACCACAGCTGAGGCCATTGCTGATCTCGGATTTGTTGGGGCAACGACTGCCCGAAGCCGAGATATGGTAAAGACTGTTTTGACACCTGAAAAGACTGCTCAAATGATCCATTCTCATGCTGCTGAAAGTGTTCAGAGTGGTTTGATGTTTGGTCCTGAGAGAACGGGTCTCGATAATGATGATATCACCTTATGTGATGCTATATGCACTGTGCCGCTCAATCCGGATTTCTCATCCCTTAATCTCGCACAAGCAGTATTGCTGATGTCTTATGTATG
>NYTN01000078.1 GCA_002683515.1 Rhodobiaceae bacterium | reverse complement strand
GATGACGGGTGCCTTGCCGCAAAGTGAGTATATCGCACAAGATTGCAGGTTGGTGATAGCCGGTCTAATAGTTGGTCTTGGGACAGGTGTAGGCTCTGGTTGCACATCTGGTCATGGCATTTGCGGTTTGGCGCGGTTCAGTAACCGGTCACTTGCCGCTGTCATTACCTTCATGGCGACAAGCTTCCTTACGGCTTTTGTTATTAATCATTTGGTTGGATTGTGATGCAGCTTGTTGTGGGCCTAGTATGTGGTGTAATTTTTGGGCTGGGATTGTCAATTTCAGGCATGTTAAACCCCGTGAAAGTTTCGGCTTTTCTTGATCTTGCCGGCGCATGGGATCCTTCCTTGGCGTTGGTTATGGGCGGAGGACTGATAGTCAATATACTTGCCATGTTGGTCCTTAAAAAACGCGCAAAGCCATTTTTTACTGACGCTTTTTCATTACCCAAATCCAAGGTAGTTGATCGCCGTTTATTGGTTGGTGCGGCTTTATTTGGTATTGGTTGGGCTTTGGGAGGTTTATGTCCGGGGCCTGCCATCGCAAGTCTAGCTTACCTATCACGCGATGCATTGATGTTTTTCATTCCTATGCTGGTAGGCTTATACGCCGCCAGATTTATTTTTTCTAAAATTTAACTTTTGATTTTGGCTTGATCTTTAAACTTCCATTTCATGTATAAATTACATAAAAAAAATGTATAATAGGTTATATGAAAAGTGCCAGTCTTGATATGACCTCACATCCTGAAATTTATGCCTTTTTTGATATGGCGACGAACACAATCAGTTACATTGTGCACGATCCGGGTAGCCAGTATTGTGCCATTATCGACAGTGTGATGGATATTGATTACGCCGCCGGGAAAATTTCCTATGCGCATGCCGATCACTTAATTAGCTTTATCATTGATAAAGAGTGGGAACTTGAATGGCTGATTGAAACGCATGTTCATGCCGATCACTTATCCGCCGCCCCTTATATTCAATCCCAACTTGGCGGCAAGCTGGGTATTGGTGCTGGCATTAAAACTGTTCAGTCAGTATTTGGGAAAATTTTTAACGAAGGTACCGATTTTGAGCGTGATGGGAGCCAGTTTGATTATTTATTCAAAGATGGTGACACCTATAAAATTGGGTCATTAGACGTCACAGCCATTGATACGCCCGGTCACACACCGGCATGCATGACGCACCTTATTGGTGATGCGGCGTTTGTAGGTGATACTTTATTTATGCCTGATGGCGGCACGGCGCGTGCAGATTTCCCTGGCGGGGATGCACGGGCGCTTTATCAATCCATACACCGCATTCTCTCACTACCGGATGAGACGAGATTGTTTATGTGTCATGATTATGGCCCCAATGGACGCGACTTTATGTGGCAAACAACAGTTCAAGAACAGCGACGGATGAATATTCATGTCCGGGATGGTATTAGCGAAGACGAATTTGTCGCCATGCGGCAAGAGCGGGATGCCGCGCTTGATATGCCCAAACTGATAATGCCATCCATTCAGGTAAATATGCGGGCGGGACATTTTCCTGAAGCTGAAAAGAATGGCAGCATTTATTTGAAAGTACCTGTTTCAGGCATCAAAAATTAATAAAGTTTTGAAGTGAAGGGTGGCCATAGATTTGCGTAACATCATGCCAATATTAAGTTGGGGCAAAACCTATCGTCTGCCGCATTTATATCAAGACATCTCGGCTGCCGTGATTGTGACTATCATGCTGATACCGCAATCTCTGGCATATGCTTTGCTGGCAGGTCTGCCCCCTGAAATAGGTCTCTATGCCTCCATGATGCCGCTTGTCGCTTATATGATATTCGGCACAAGCAATACGCTGGCTGTTGGCCCTGTCGCCGTCATATCGCTTATGACGGCCTCTGCGATTGGTAAGCTCACAGTCAACGGTGACATTGATTACCTGTCGGCAGCGGTGATGCTTGCCCTCCTATCCGGCATTATGCTTCTTCTTCTCGGCATTTTTCGATTAGGCTTTCTTGCGAATTTTCTTAGTCATCCGGTGATATCGGGCTTCATTATTGCAGCCGGATTATTAATTGCTACCAGCCAGTTTGGTCATATTTTAGGGATTGCCACCTCCGGTCAGACACTTCCGGCTCTTTTAATATCTCTGTCCGGTGGGCTAAATGACATTAACAGCGTGGCACTAATCATTGGTGGCGCATCGCTGCTATTTCTCATCTGGGTTCGACTTGGCATGAAGTCTTTACTGGAGGCTTGTGGGTTGTCTTCCGGGCTTGCTGGTAATATCAGCCGAGCCGGACCTTTATTGGCTGTTTTTTTGTCTATCTCGGCTGTGCAATATTTTACTTTGGGGGACAGTGTTGCGATTGTGGGGGCAATTCCTCAAGGCTTGCCATCTTTCACACTGCCAGCCTTATCGTTAGATATGGTTGAAGTACTGTGGTTGCCGGCACTTTTTATTAGCATTATCGGTTTTGTAGAGTCTGTTTCTGTCGGGCAGACACTCGCTGCGCGTAAAAATGAGCGCATTGACAGTAATCAGGAGTTAATCGGGTTAGGCGCAGCAAATATCGCCGCATCAGTTTCTGGCGGATATCCTGTTACAGGTGGGTTTGCGCGGTCAGTAGTAAATTTTGATGCCGGAGCTGCAACGCCGGCGGCAGGTGGTTTTACGGCAATTGGAATCGGTGTCGCGACGCTGGTCTTCACACCTTATTTGTATTTCTTGCCAAAGGCGGTTCTGGCTGCGACCATAATTATCGCGGTATTATCTTTAATTGATTTGTCTGTTCTCAAAAATAGCTGGCGTTATTCTAAATCAGACTTCTTCGCCATTTTCGGCACAATTATTGTCACGCTTTTTATGGGTGTTGAGATTGGGGTAAGTTTTGGCGTCACCGCTTCAATTGCGCTTTATCTTTATCAAACCAGCCAGCCTCATATTGCAGAGATTGGGCTTGTGCCGGAAACACAGCATTTCAGAAATATTTTGCGCCATAATGTGATGACCAGCCCGCTTATTCTGTCGCTGCGGATTGATGAGAATTTATATTTTGCGAATGCTGAATTAATCGACAGGATGATTAAAGAGCGGCTGGAAAAGTCTCCAGATATCCGCCATGTGGTTTTGAACTGCACCTCTATAAGCCTCATAGATGCATCTGCACTTGAGGTTCTCGAAAATCTGAATAAATTTCTTACGTCACACTCTATCGGTTTGCATTTCTCAGAGTTAAAAGGCCCAGTTGAAGATCGTCTGCTGAAAGCAAAATTCCTTGAGCATTTAAATGGGCAGGTTTTTCTTCATCATTTTGAAGCTGTGTCGCAACTCGACCCGAAAACCTACGTTAACCCGAAAGCTTTAGCGGAGGCCGACCAAAGTGCCCATGATGGTAGTCATATATAATTAACCTAAAGGCCTGAACTGTGGCTGATGATATCAGTTCCCGCAGGGAGGGACAAAATCATGCCATCTTTGGCGATAGTGATTTTACCGTCATATATTTTTTTTGCCTCACCTAGAAAAATTGTTTCCAGCAGATTAATTGGGAGTGGGGGAACAATATGGTGCATCAGCAACTCCCCAACATTTGCTTTGGCGGCAATATGAGCTGTTTCCTCGGGTGTTGTATGGTAATCGGGGACATCCCTGAAAACTTTTGCCAGATGATTTTGCTCTTTGGCTTCCATTACATCAGCCATTTGTAAAATCATTTCGGGGTCCAGCGCCTCATGTATCAACAAATCTGCGTTTTGAGATGCCGCTAAAAGATTATCATCAAATTTTGTGTCGCCACTGATAACCACGGAGCGGTTTTTATAATCCAGCCGAAAACCAAAAGCCGGTTCAACAGGCTCATGGGATACCAAAATGGCTTTTAGACTGAGATTTGCTTGCGATACGGGTAAAAGAGAAGTGGCGGATGAGTCAGAATATTTTATTGGAATTGCTATCGGAATGCCAATTCCGCCTGCTCCTTCGGGAGGTGCAATGCCCTCGCCATGATGGGCGGTTCTGAACCCTGCATCAATCTCATAGGCGGTGTTGAAACCATTCACAACTTTTGTCACGCCTTTAGGACCATAAATTTTGACAGGGGTTTTGCGTTGTCCAGCTATCCATGTCTGTATCATTAATTGTCCCAGACCATCTATATGGTCTGAGTGAAGATGGGTAAGATAAATCGCCTCTAACTTATGAAACGGAAACCCCATCAAAACCAGATTGCGTACATTCCCTGAACCGGCATCAAAGATATAGGATTTATCTCCCGCGATAATCCCAGTGCAGGGGCCTGAGCGCAGCATATCAGGCAAGGGCCCGCCGGCGCCGCAAATAAGCACATGCAACCCGTCAGGTAAGTCAGACGAGATATCCCTTCCGAGATTTTGTTCCAGTGCACGGGAAAAAATATAAGAAGAAATTTGAGGCTTTAAAAGCTGGGCGGTGATTAGCAGAGACACTGCAGTTATCACCAATATCAGAACCCTTTTTTTTATTATATTGCCCATCATCCATTTCCTTAATGACTTGCAAGACAAAAAATAACATAGGCATACTCATTTAGGAATAGAAGTTTAGGATAGAGGCATGTCTTTGAAATCGCTCATAGTCCCCCCGCTTGCGGCATATAAAGTCAGTGAGGGGAAATATCTCGCCAAGCGCAAGCGCTTTGAACGCCAGAGGCAAAAAGCGGGTGAGCCACATGTCATTGAATTTTTTCATGATGTCTCTGATCCCTATTCGCAATTGCTTGCAAAGGTATTGCCTGAATTTCAGGCGCGCTATGATGTAACAATTAAAGTCTGGCACATATCACCACCTGTAGATGACTTTGTGCCGGAGCGTCAGAAACTGGCTGATTATGCGCTCACCGATGCGAATAGGCTGGCGGCTCAAGCAGGGATAGACTTTCAAGTTAAAAAAATTACCCATGTGGCATTCCAAGAAAAAACATCAGCTGAGCATTTCGATGCGGATACACGCCTAACCAGTCTGGGGCATTACATGGGTGGCATGCTCTTTTATGGTGGGGAATGGTATTGGGGGCTTGATCGTCTGCATTATTTGGAAGACAGGCTAACCGAGTTGGGTTTGGCTCAAAAAGAATGCGTAGGGCCAATCTTTCCACCACCACAAATAGCCGTCTCAATCACGGGTAAGAAACAGCCTAATAAACCCGTAATTGATTTCTTTCTCTCTTTTAGAAGTCCTTATACGGCAATCGTCGCTGATCGTGTTGCAGAACTGGCAGATGCTTATAATGCTGATTTACGTCTCCGTTTTGTCCTGCCAATGGTGATGCGTAACATGTCATTGCCCAAGGCTAAGCTGGAATATATCTTGTCGGATACGGCAAGAGAGGCCCGGCGAATAAAAGCCCCTTTTGGAAAAATCTGCGATCCGGTTGGACGACCTGTAGAGCGTGGTTACTCACTTTTACCTTGGGCAATTGAACAGGGGCGCGGGTTAGATTTTGTGCGTGTATTTCTACGAAGTGTCTGGGCTGAAGGAGTTGATGCCAACAGTAAGGGTGGTATGCGACATATCGTTGAAGCCACGGGACTGGATTGGCAGTCTGCCCGTAAGATACTTGGTAATGATGATTGGCGTGAGGAAGCTGAAGCCAATCGTCTAGAGATGATGTCACTCGGCGTCTGGGGTGTGCCCAGTTTTAAAATTGGCGATGTTGTGACTTGGGGTCAGGACAGGCTTTGGGTTATTGAAAATGAACTTAAAAAAACCGGATGACTTAACTTAGACATCCGGTTTTCTAATATTTGATTAAGTCTCGTGACTTCAGATTTGTTGAAGCGCCTGATTAAGGTCGGCAAGAATGTCATCAATATGTTCAATCCCAACAGACAGTCTTACATAGCCTGGAGTAACGCCGGAAGCCATTTGATCCTCAGGGGATAATTGACTATGAGTGGTACTTGCCGGATGAATGGCAAGCGAACGTGCGTCCCCGATATTTGCCACGTGATAAAGCATTTGTAATGCATCAATAAATTTCTTGCCCGCTTCGGCACCGGCTTTTAACTCAAAGCCCATAAGCGCACCATATCCACCATTCATCACAGCATCGGCACGTGCTTTCAATTTATCATCCATTAATGAAGGGTAAATTACCCGTTCCACTGCCTCATGAGAGGAAAGGAAGTCAGCAACTTTTAAAGCATTGTCACAATGTGCCCGCATGCGAAGTGGCAATGTTTCCATTCCCTGCAAGAATTGAAATGCGTTAAAAGGGCTCATCGCCCCGCCGAGGTCGCGTAATAAGGTCGTCCGGGCTTTTAGAATATAGGCAATTGGTCCTAGTGGTGCGGAGGCAACAGTCCAGACTGCGCCGTGATAGGATGGGTCTGGTTGGTTGAGATAAGGTTGTCTATCACCTGCGGCGGCCCAGTCAAAATTACCGCCATCGACAATCAGACCACCAATTGATGTGCCATGCCCACCAATATATTTGGTGGAGCTGTAAACAACAATTGCAGCCCCGTGGTCTAGCGGTCGGCATAAAATGGGAGCTGCCGTATTATCCATAATCAACGGGATACCATGTGCACGACCTATAGCTGCGACTTCGGCAATTGGAAAAACTTCCAGTTTTGGATTTGGCAGTGTTTCTGCATAAATGGCGCGGGTCTTATCATCAATTGCATTCTCAAAAGCCTGCGGGTCAGACGGGTCAACAAACCTGACTTCAATACCCATATCAGGGAGTGTGTTGGCAAAAAGATTCCATGTGCCCCCATAGAGGTCGGTAGATGAAATGATGTTATCGCCAGCATGAGCAATATTTTGGAGCGACATGGCTGTTGCGGTTTGTCCGGAAGAAACTGACAGCGCGGCAACACCGCCTTCAAGTGCTGCGATGCGTTGTTCAAGAACGTCGTTTGTCGGATTCATAATCCGTGTGTAAATATTGCCGAGTTCTGAGAGAGCAAAAAGACTTGCAGCGTGATCGGTATTATTGAACTGATAACTCGTTGTCTGGTGGATAGGTACTGCAACTGAGCCGGTTGTCGGGTCGCTGCGCCATCCGCTATGCAGAACAATGGTTTCAGGATTTTTCGATTCAGTCACAATTTCCTCCTCAACAATTATGTGATTACGAATAAGCAACAATGCCAAATACCATCTCTTAAAGCAATAAGTCTGGGAAATCTGTTCAGGCAATAAGAACAGCCCTTATCTTTTGTTTAAAAGCTGACATAAATAAATTACGATAATTACTGTTTCTTGGGAGGGAAGGAAATGACAATAAAATATGACTTTAGCGGTTATCGGGTTCTTGTAACCGGTGGTACAAGCGGTATCGGCTTATCGGCGGCGGGTATGTATCGTGATGCCGGTGCGGATGTGGTGATAACCGGAACAAAACCTCAAGAAAACTATGATGTAGATTTATCCGGCTTTAGCTTCAAACAAATGGACCTCGAAGATAATGCCAGTATTGATGCGGTTGCAAAAGATGTCTCCGCTGAAAGTGGATTAGATGTCTTGGTCAATAATGCAGGTTTGGCATTTGCTTCGCAGGGGCTAGATGAGCATGACCCTGATGTATTTGCTCGCGCTATCCAAATGCATCTGACAGGCGTTTATCGTCTTTCTCACGGTCTTGTTGACCGGCTTGCGGAAAGCAAATTACCAGGTGGCGGCGCGATTGTGAATATTGCCTCTGTTACCTCATTTATGGGCGTAGATGTGACGCTTGGTTATGGGGCTGCAAAAACGGGTATATTGGGGCTTATTCGTGGCATGGCAGTTGATCTTGGCAAACGCAATATCCGAATAAATGCTGTCGCCGCGGGATTAACACAGACAGGCATGACATCCATTATGTTTGATAATTCGGAATGGACCGACCCGATATTGAAACGTACACCATTGCAAAGGCTTGGTAAGCCAGAAGATATTGCAGGGGCTGTATTATTCGCTTCAAGTTCAGCCGCCCAATGGATGACCGGTCAGGCGCTGGTCATTGATGGTGGTTTCACGATATTTGGTTAATAGGGAGAAAATTAATGTTAGAAAGTTTGGTTTTTGGAAGTCCTATTGAAGGTACACCTCCGTCACCTGACAATGTACGAGCTGTTCTGCATGATTATTGTAAATATTTGTCAGACGGTGATGTGGATGGAATTTTAAATCTTTTCGACCCTGAAGCGCGTTTCTTCGACCCTGTTGGTGAGCCACCGCGCATCGGGCATAATCAGATTAGAGAGTTTTTTGAGCCAAGCGCTGGACAACTTGTTCTTCGCCCCGAAGGAGCGATTAGGGTTGCAGGGTTTTATGCAGCGGTTGGAATGCGGGCGCGCGTACACGGCTATGGCCCTGAATTTTTTGTTGATACGCTAGATACGGTTGTTTTCAATGAAGCCGGTAAGATGACCCATTTCTATGCATTTTGGGGGAGCAGTAATAACCCGTCGCCGGATACTAACTGGCCGCCCCATCAAGGTTGGGACAACACTTAAAAGACCTTCTTAAAATACTAGTAATTTCACATTATTTATTAAATTAGAGATTATAAAAAATACGTTAAATTGTGTTTAGAAACCAGTTTTAAATCCGATGATAAGTGACCAATCTTGTGACATTTGAGGCCCATTCAAATTTTCATAAATTGGGCCAACTATCTCAAAATCCATTCTTTTTTGTGCTAATGGCCCAGATTTTGGCGCAAAGTTAAGACCTATACCAAGATTTAGTCTCTCACCACCGTAAAAATTAGGGTCTGCGGATTGGATAGGCTTATCAATCAGGGTATCCCGACCGTCTATTTTTTTTTCACTGGTGCCTTTTAGTCTCAGTGAAGCACTTGCAGTCGGAGAGATGCTTTTCGAAATCCAGCTTTGAACAGTAAATATGTCGCCAAGCAGATAATCTGAGTCATTGTCATTCAGCCTGACAACAGCAGAAATCTGCCCCCCAAAACTGTAATTTTCGAAATGCCTGTTAAAGGTAATCGCAGGTTTCAAATCATAGCTGCCTGAGCCTGTTTGCATTGCGTAAGGAAGTCTAGCGGCAATCCGCGTATTCATAGGGGTAAGCACAGTATCCTGCTCTTCAATATCACCAGTCGGTAAGCTAAGACCGAATGTATAATGAATTTGCGATGTTGCAGTTTTCTGACTTTTAAACAGCGCAGATATAGTTGTGTCCCCAAAACCTTCAGACTCAGTTTCAAAATTGCCTAGGCGCATACCCATCATATTATAGGTTGTAAGGCGCATGGTTTTTTGGACATATCCGGTCATAGCCATAAAGGTCAGGTCAGCACTTGGGGCATACATTACCGCGAGCATTGTCATGTCCATTTCCATATCTTGCGGCACAACTCGCAAATTTGGTGGCATCATGGCATTCGTGTTTGGCACACTCAAAATTTCAGTATCGCTGGCATTGTCTGATCCAATTTTATTGCCACTCATTTTCATGTTCATCTTACGTAGAGAAAACATCCATTCACCCGCGCCAAGCATATGATCACCCATTACGCCGATAGGTGCGTGAGCCAAGGAATGTGCGGACGAATGAGCTACTGAATGATGGGAGGAATGATCATGAGCATCATGATTATGAGTTGCGGGAGTACTAGAAGGATAACGTGACTTTTCTAAGCCTCCGGCAAATGAATTATGTGTGTTTAGGGATAATAGGGTGATGACGGCAAAGGCATTAGCTAGATGTATTCTGGTGTTCATAATTAATCCGTGTTGGCTAGTTTACGTCGTACTCATAGCAGACCAATAAATAATATAAACTGCCCGTGTTGG
>NYTN01000077.1 GCA_002683515.1 Rhodobiaceae bacterium | reverse complement strand
TCATTTTCAGCCAGTGACCGTATGGTCTGACTGATAGCCCTTTTGAACCTATCAATCGTTTCTTCTGTCATTAGGAAACAAGAATGTTAACGGCCTTCTCGGGAAGGTCTTCGCCAAAGCACCTTTGGTAAAATTCAGCTACCGTCGGGCGCTCGAGCTCGTCACATTTATTCAAGAAGGTTAGTTGGAAAGCGAGGCCAATATCCTCAAAAATACGAAAATTCTCAGCCCATGTTAAAACAGTCCGTGGCGACATGACGGTTGAGATATCACCATTAATAAATGCAGCACGGGTGAGGTCGGCAACTTGCACCATACAAGCAATCGTCTTTTGACCCTCAGTATCATTGAACCCTTTTTCTTTAGAGAGAACAATTTTAACTTCCTCCTCATGAGGGAGGTAATTCAGGCTTGTGACAATGTTCCATCTGTCCATTTGGCCTTGGTTAATCTGCTGAGTACCATGATATAGACCAGAGGTATCACCAAGTCCGATTGTATTTGTTGTTGCAAAAAGTCTAAACCATGGGTGCGGGCGGATAACTTTATTTTGGTCGAGCAAGGTTAGCTTTCCGGATACTTCCAGAATACGTTGAATAACGAACATAACATCTGGGCGGCCAGCATCATATTCGTCAAAGACCAGCGCGACAGGTCTTTGCAGTGCCCATGGCAGGATACCCTCTTGAAACTCGGTAATTTGTTTTCCATCGCGAAGGACAATGGCTTCTTTACCAATTAAATCAATCCGACTGACATGACTATCCAGATTAATACGGACACATGGCCAGTTCAAACGAGCGGCAATTTGTTCAATATGGGTGGATTTACCCGTTCCGTGAAAGCCCTGCACCATTACACGGCGATTGTTTTCAAAACCTGCAAGTATCGCCCGGGTCGTTTGTGGGTCGAAAAGATAATCCTCGTCGAGTTCGGGAACATATTCACATGATTGAGAGAATGAAGGCACTTTAAGCGAGCTTTCAAACCCGAAAGTTTCACCGACATTTACTAAGCTGTCGGGTTCATTAGGCATATCGGAATTACTTTCGGCAGTCATTTAAAGTTCCTTATCTATAACGCGAAAAATTAATATAGAAAACTACTTAGGTCAGAAGACGATTAACAAAAGCCCGAAGCCTTTAAATAGTTATACGCTTGAATGACCTTATTTAGTTTTTCTTCATAGCTACGATCACCACTATTGGCATCAGGGTGAAACTTTTTTATTCGGGCTTTATATCGCGTTTTAATTTCTTCTGCCGTAGCATGTTCATCTAACTCTAACACTTCAAGCGCACGTATTTGACCGGATGAGGCTCGTTTAACCGGCGCACGTGCTTTTCCGTTAGAGACTTCAGAAACGAGATCAAGGGGGTCTTGCCATTGCCAGCTACCGCTTTGACCAGGTGTGTTTCTGTTCGCGCCCATAGTCCATGTAGGACGATGACCTGTCCGCGCACTTCTCTGAAAAGCTGCAATATCAGCCTCGGTCATGCCCTCGAAAAAGTTGAAACTCTGATTATAGGTACGAATATGTTCAAGACAGAAATAACGCTTATCCGTGCTGCCTTCAGCTGCGGGTGCTGGATAGGACCCAACTTCGCTACACTCGGGCCAGTCACAGGTAACCTGAGCTTCAACTTCGTTGCCGCCAGTTTTGCTAATGCGTATTGAGTCAAAATATTTTGATTTCAGGTTCATTACACTGATAATCTAGTTTGCAGTAGATAAAAAAAACAGTCTTTTATCTCAACAATTTGCTTTGTTATCGACAATAAGACAATTAAGGAAGCTTTATGGCAGTAGTTGATAAGATTATCAAGAAACTTGAGGGATGTTTTACACCTGAGCGGTTAGATGTATTAGATGAGTCACACCTCCATAAGGGCCATGCAGGAGCAAGGCCCGGAGGTGAAACGCATTTCAGGGTGAAAATTACTTCAACTGTATTTGACGGGTTAAGCCGAATTGATCGACATAGGTTGATTAATGATTGCCTGTCCGAGGAACTGGCAGGGCCAATTCATGCACTTAACTTAAAAGTCAGAACTCCATCTGAGGATAAACAGGGCTCGTAAGCTTAGGTTTCGTCCAAGACAGTTTTGTCAGATTTGATTTCCAATTGGGTAATCTGATTACGATGGCGTGAGATAATCCGTATCCGAAAACCATAAAAAACGAAAACTTGTCCCGGTTTAGGGATAGCTCTGGCTTCATGGATAACCAATCCGGCAATAGTAATGGCTTCATTTTCGGGTAAATCCCACCCCGTTTCGCGGTTTAAATCCCGGACTGTCATGCCGCCATCAATTAACAGACTGCCATCTGCCGCGGGAATGAGGATTTTTTCTTTATTGTCGTGTTCGTCATCAATCTGACCGACAATTTCCTCAAGAATATCTTCTAGCGTCACGAGCCCCATTAAGCCGCCATATTCATCCACGACGAGAGCGAAATGTGCCTTTCGTGCCCGAAATGCGTTGAGCTGTTCAGCGAGGGAGGTCGTTTCAGGAACAAACCAAGGGGGTGATATGAGTGAACGTATTTCCACACTGCATGCCCCGTCAGGAGATGAGGCAAGCGCACGTAATAAGTCTTTGGCATGTAAAATACCGATAATATTTTCAATCTCATTTTCCCAGAATGGAATACGTGTGTGTGGACTATCTAAAACTTTCCGAATGATTTCTTCTGTCTTGAGTCTAATATTAATCATCATCATGCCCTTACGATGCACCATGACATCTTCAAGCGTCAGGTCTTTCAAGTCCAGAATACCGCCTAACATGTCGCGGTCGCCTTTTGTCACTGCATCTGTACTGTGATGCATGTCAATCGCGCCTCTAATTTCTTCATGCGCGGGTAAAATATTTCCTGCATCATCGGCATTGAAGCCGAGAAGCCGCATAATTCCACGTGCTATGAAATTGAGACCGAGCGTGAAAGGCGCAAAAATCCAGACAACAAAACGCATAATCCCAGCGACGCGCAAAGATGTGTTCTCAGGGTTTAGGATGGCATAGGTCTTGGGGAGTACTTCTGCAAATATGACTACAATGCAGGTCATTACAAGCGTGGCATAGAGGACACCAGTGTCCCCAAAGAGTTTTAAGAACAGAGATGTTGCCAGTGCGGAGGCCATGATGTTGACCAGATTGTTGCCAAGCAAAATCGCACTTAGCAATCTTTCATGTTGTGCCAGCAGACTGTTAACCCACTTGGCCCGTTTATCATTTTCTTTAGCTAGTTGATACATGCGCGCGCGTGATGTAGCCGTCAGGGCAGTTTCAGAACCGGAAAAAAATCCTGACAATAATATTAGAACCAGAATTACCAGTCCGAGAATAAGAAAAGAAGAGATCATGATTAACCCTGATTTTGTAAAAACGCTGTTAACTGTGAGTCTGATACTTCATTAGTAATAAATGCCCCGCCAATTGCTCTCATAAGGATAAAAGTCATCACGCCTTGACTGACTTTCTTATCCTGCGCCATGGCATTGACTAGTTCAGTTGCTTTAAAAGGGCCACCTTTTATATCTGCTTGAGAAACAGGGAGCCCAGCCTTGGCAAGATGATTTACCAATGCTTGTGCATCCGCTTCAGGACATATGCCAAGATGAGCAGAAAGTTGAACCGCTTGTGCTATGCCGAGACCGACGGCCTCGCCATGTAATAAATTCTCTGAATACCCAGTCAGGTTTTCATAAGCATGCGCAAAGGTATGCCCCAGATTGAGTAATGCACGTGCGCCATGTTCTTTTTCATCTTGAGCTACAATATCAGCTTTGGTTTTACAGCTTTTGGCGATAGCGAAGCTCAAGGCATCATTATTTCGATTGTTGAGTGCTTCAAGATTATCTTCCAGCCAATCAAAAAAAGGTCGGTCACAAATTGCTGCATATTTCACAATCTCTGCATAGCCTGCTCGGAATTCTCTATCCGGTAATGTTTGCAAGATATTAATGTCGGCTAGAACCAGAGAGGGTTGTTGAAAAGCGCCAACAAGATTTTTCCCCTGTGGGACATTAATTCCGGTTTTGCCGCCGACTGAACTATCAACTTGTGCAAGTAAAGTTGTAGGTATTTGCGTGAACCTTACGCCTCGCCGAAGTGTTGCAGCCGCAAATCCTGTTAAATCGCCAATTACACCGCCGCCGAGCGCAATTACCATATCCTGCCGTTCGACTTTATTATCCAATAACCAGTGCATGAGTGTTTCTAGCCCTGTAAAGCTTTTGCTAGCCTCACCGGGCGGCATAACTTTTATGACATGAGTAATTCCAGCTCTGTCTAGCGTTTGGGTCAAACCTTCAAGATGTGACTTAGCAACATTTTCATCAGTCACAATGGCAACGAAATCGCGTTTCAGTAATGGTGAAATTAATGACGCGCAAGACCCCAATAGCCCCGAACCGATATGGATATCGTAACTTCTATTAATGTTAGTAGAACCGGGAAGGCTCACATTCACTTTTTTCAAACCGGTTTCACTCATTTATGTTTCATCCGACTTGGTTAGAATCCCATGATTTATAAGTATTTCTGATATGACTTTGACGGTTTCCGAACGTCTACCATCATCACTCTTAACCACTATATCTGCTTCGGCATAAATAGGATAACGCTCATTCATTAAGCGTGTGATTGTATTTTCGATATCCCCTTGTGCCAAAAGCGGTCGTTTTTCAGGTCTTTTGCTAACACGTCTGATGAGTGTTTCACGATTTACTTTGAGCCAGACTGAATAGCCAGACATGAGAATTATCTCTCGTGTTGGGGCGTGTGCAAAGGCGCCTCCACCTGCAGCGATAATAGCGGGGGGGGGCTCCAGCAATCGATTAAAAACACGCTTTTCTCCATCACGGAAAAACGCTTCGCCGTGAAGTTCAAAAATTTCTGGAATTGTCATTTTGGCAGCTTTTTCAATCTCAGTATCCGAGTCGACAAACCGTGCGCCAATCTGCGCGGCAAGCATCTTTCCAATACTGGATTTGCCGGCACCCATCATGCCGATGAGAATAACGGATTTTTCTAATTTTCCGTAGGGTTTGGATATTTTGTTCTCTTTCTTTTGTGTCATATAACCTTATCTAGCTTTGCAGAATTTTCCAGTCTAGTTAAATATTATAATAAAAAATTCTGCTAGTTTTATGTGCCATTCTCATGCCTTAATTGGTGGGCATCATTGTACCAATTGTCGAGATCTGAAAATTGAATTAATCTGAAGCCACATATTCGGTTTCTTTGAAGGAAAATAAAATGCGCATTGCTATTGGTGCAGTTGTACTGCTCGTTACCCTAATCGGTATTACTGTCTACATGGCGCAGGCCATTCAGCCGGAAATTGAAACAACGGTTGAAATTATACCGTCTGAAAACCTTAATAAGTAATCCCATTGGGATTAATGGATGTGAAATAATGCCTTTTAGGTCAGCTTTCGTTTTTTCATCTGTGGTTGCGTTGGCTGTCGTTATTTTGACAACGGTCAGTGTTACGGCGGTAAATGCAAAAGAAATCGCGCGTCGTGCGCCGCTAAATATTATTCCAAAGCCGATAGAAGTCGTCGCGGCGACTGACCGCAAAGCACAGATGAATAACACATCTGAAACCGTCTTGCCAAAGCTGGCTCCAGGTGGGCTAAGTTTAAAGCGTCCGATACGAAACGTGGCTGCCCTGCCTGGTGGCAAGGGGCTGGTGCAAGTTGGGACTCTCAGCGTACTTGAGGAAACAGATATAGGACTTCGCTCGGCGATTACTTCAGGTTTATGGCTCACGAGCCGAATGTCCGAGGTCTCTCGGCACTTCAGCAGAATGCCAACGCAGCTTGCATTACCCTCCGCTTATAGCTTGGCCCAGGATTTGTTGCTCAATCGCGCTTCCCCGCCACCGGGTGTGAGTGAGGGAGTTAATTTTTTTGCCATGCGCCTCAATAATCTTTTGCGCTTTGGAGATACGGAGTCTGTGCTTGAGCTTGTAGCCTTAACCGGTGCAGATAATCGTGATGCAGATGTGATTATTTCTGCAACGGAAGCGCGGCTGGCGCAAAATAATACCGCTGCGGCTTGCGACGGCCTAAAAAGCTTTAATAGGTTGAACCTTAATGCTGAGCAGGGACATTATGCTTTGAAACTGCGTGGCTATTGTCAACTTGTAGATGATAATTTACTGGCAGCGTCCTTAACGCTGGATCTTGCATATGAAACAGGTGTGAAAGACACACTCTTCTCAGACATTTTATTTTCATCGACGGCTTCAGTTGAGTACGAACGCCAAGATACGGCTTTGACCGGTCCGATTTCTTCTTTGATCGCCGCCCTCATGCTTCACGCAAAAGCCGAGATTTATATTGAAGATATTCCTTTTTTGCCCTTAGCGATGACAGATGAATTTTTGAAGGCAGATTATCTTATGCCGGATTTAAAATTACGCATGGCAGAATTCCGAATGAATCGCGTTTTTGCAAATGAAGATGTTTACAGAAACCTTGTAAATAATATCAACGAGTACACCGCGCCTCAGCTTCTGGAGGGGCCTGTTTACGATACCTCCAAAAGTGATGACCTAGAAAGAGAAACTTCAGATGAAAATAGCGATACGGGTCAGCAGGATTATTTGCTAAGGGCTAGGGCGCTCCAAACTTTAAATCAGCCATTGCCTGAAAATGAGCCTTATGAAACGCTTCATGCGCTTTTGGATATGAGTGCTGATGTGACTGTTTGGCCAGGGATTATTGAAACAGTAGCACCGGCACTGACAGCAAGTCGGCCGGATGTGAATAATATTATTTATGCCGACAAAATTATCCCGGCTTTACTCTGGCTAGATGAAATTGCTGCTGCACAGGTATGGCAGACTGCGCTGGTAGAGCGCCAAAATGGTTTTCCGACAGCTTTAACACGGCGTATGCAGGGTCTTATCCGTGTTGCCCGAAGCAATGATGGACATGAAGATAATCCTGAGAAATCACAAACTGCCTCATTAATTTCCGATATATCGATTACCGATGCGGTAATTGGTGATGAAATATCGGTTAACAGATTTGCAATACGTGATTTGCCTCCAACAGAAACCATGCTTCTGGGTGCCGTGCTTGAAACCGGCACAGATGCTGAAAAAGCCTATGCGCTTAGTGAAATCGCCCTACTGCCCGTTTTAAGTTATGATGTTCCACTCTTTTTGTCAGAGACACTCCCTCTCATTGATGATGTGCGTCTTGGGCAAATGCTCGACCTGATGCAAGATGCGTTAGAAAATGAACGGCAAGGCGAAGTTATTTTGCACGGTCTTGCTGCTATCAGCCATCAGTCGCAAACGGAGTTTAATATGCTGGCAATGCAACAAATTCTGCTTGGTCTAAAGGAAATTGGTTTGCATGACCACGCGCGCAGAATAGCGCTAGAAGTTTTGATCTTACAGGCCGTTTCGCTACCGCAAAGCTGAGATGACATCCTATAAACCTAAATTAAAAGATATGCCCAATCTGGATTTGTTTCTGGAGATGCAGAGTGCCGAGCGGGGGGCTTCCAAGAATACGCTTTCTGCTTATCGCCAGGACTTACTAGATTTGCAAACTTATCTTGAAGAAAATGGAAATTCGGCAGAAACTGCTGGGGAAGATGATTTATCTGAATTCCTCAATCATTTAAGTGAGAAGGGTTTGGCGGCGGGATCCATGGCCCGTAAATTCTCATCACTTGTTGGTTATTATCGATTTTTGGTCACTGAAAATCTGCGGCCTGATTACCCTATGCAATCCATGAAGCGCCCAAAAACAACCCGTTCTTTGCCTAAACTTCTGTCTGAGGCAGATACCGGAAAGTTGCTTGAGGCCACCCACCGCCTGCAGGAGAAAACCCCCGCTGATGGTTATACAAAATGTCGAACAATCTGTTTGCTTGAAATTCTTTACGCGACCGGCATGCGGGTTAGTGAAATGATTTCGTTAAAGCGTTCACAGGTAAGGGAGATGCAACGCTTTATCGCAGTTTCGGGCAAGGGTGGTAAGGAGCGTTTGGTGCCATTGAATGACCCTGCCATGGAAGCCCTCACGCAATGGATGCGGCGACGAGATGAGGACAGTAAAGACCGTCATTCGCCTTTTTTGTTTCCATCTAGAGGAAAAGTCGGGCATTTAACTCGTCAGCGATTTGCCCAAATTCTGGACGACCTAGCTATGAAGGCCGGTCTGGATAAAACCAAAATCTCGCCGCATGTTTTACGCCATGCATTTGCGACACATTTATTGTCTCATGGTGCAGATTTACGCGCCGTTCAAAAAATGCTCGGGCATGCTGATATTTCCACGACCCAGATCTATACGCATGTTCTGCAGGAGCGAGCTCAACGGCTTGTTCGCGAGAAGCATCCGCTGGCCAATAAAAAAATTGATTGAGGTTGTATATCTCAATTGGGCAGGGTTTTTAGAAGGGCGATATGAATTTTTTAGAAGCGCAACGTGCTAAAGGGTAAAAAATGTTCCGCAAGCGTTGAATTTGATATATTAATTTGTGTCACGATTTGTAATGTGACGAAAATCCGGAGATAAAAATGCAAGTTTACCTGGAATTTGAAAAGCTGATCGCTGAAATGGAAGGCAAGATTGCCGAATTGCGGGCCATTTCCAAAGATGATCCTGAGGTCAATATTCTCAATGAGGTGACTCGCTTGGAGGAGAAAGTCGCCTACCAGCTTGAGAAAACATATAAGAGCCTCGACCCTTGGCAGAAGACGCTGGTTGCTCGCCATCCAGCAAGGCCGCATTTTGTTGATTACATCGACCATCTTGTTGAAGATTTCACGCCTTTATCAGGTGACCGCCTCTATTCAGATGATCAAGCGATTATTGCAGGGCTTGGGCGGTGGCAGGGACGTCGCGTTGCCATTATGGGGCATGAAAAAGGGGCGAATACTCAAGCGAGACTGAAGCACAATTTTGGAATGGCGCGTCCTGAAGGTTACCGTAAAGCTATCAGAGTTATGGAACTGGCTGAGCGTTTTAACATTCCAGTCGTAACACTCGTAGACACATCCGGAGCTTATCCCGGCATTGGTGCAGAAGAACGCGGGCAGTCTGAAGCCATTGCGCGGTGCACTGAAAAATGTCTCCAGATTGGGGTGCCTTTTGTATCTGTTATTGTTGGGGAAGGCGGCTCAGGTGGTGCACTTGCGCTAGCTACAGCTAATCGTATTTTAATGTTGGAGCATTCGATTTATTCCGTTGCATCGCCAGAAGCCTGTGCTTCCATTTTATGGCGGTCACGCGAGAAAGCCAAGGAAGCTGCTGAAGCACTTAAAGTTACAGCTGATAGCTTGAACGATTTAGGTGTTATTGACCGCATTTTGAAAGAGCCTGTTGGCGGCGCGCATCGTGAGCGCGATATTATTATTGATCAGGTCGGAGACGCGGTGATTGAGGAGCTTGATGATCTTTCGCAATTATCTTCGGACGAGTTGCGCCGCGATAGACGCCAGAAGTTCCTAGACATGGGGCGTCAAGGTCTAGCTTAAAATTGAGCTTAAAGATTAAGTTAAGGTAAAATCAGAAACTAATAGGCACGCCCATGACAGTGCTTATACTTCTTACCTGACCCACACGGGCAGGAAGCGTTTCTGGGGATTTTATTCCCGACTACTTTTGCTCCGCTAGGAGTTTCAGTTCCCCCCTGTTTTTGACCAGCGCCACTTTCGATGATTTCTTTTGGAAGTTCTGCGGGTTCAGGGACGACATCTACCGTCATAACAAGTCGAGTGACATCCTGCCTGAGATTATCCAGCATGTTAGAAAATAGCGTAAACCCCTCCAATTTATATTCAGAAAGCGGATCTCTTTGCCCATATCCGCGCAGGCCAACAACCTGACGTAAATGTTCTAAGGTTAAAAGATGGTCGCGCCAATGCTGGTCAAGAATTTGCAACATAAGGCTTTTTTCAACCTGACGCATAATCTCCGGACCAATATTTGCAGCGCGTGCGGCTGCCATTTTATCTGTCTCTTCAATCAGTCTTGAGTGAATTTCTTCCTCAGCAATACCCTCTTCATTAGCCCAATCGTGGATGGGAAGATCTTTATTGAAGGTTAGATTCATTTGATTTGAGAGACCTTCAATGTCCCATTGCTCTGGATAGGCCCGTGGTGGGATATGTGTGGCAACTATCTCATCTATCACGCTGTGACGCATTTCCTCAATCGTGCCACTTAAATTCTCACTATTCATAAATTCGAGTCTTTGTTCAAAGACGACTTTCCTCTGGTCGTTCATAACATCATCAAATTTCAGAATATTTTTTCGAATATCAAAATTGCGTCCTTCAACTTTTTTCTGAGCGCGTTCCAATGCTTTATTAATCCAAGGGTGAACGATGGCTTCACCTTCTTGAAGGCCAAGGCGTTGCAACATGCCGTCCATACGGTCAGTTCCAAAAATTCGCATCAAATCATCTTCAAGGCTCAGGAAGAAGTGCGATCGTCCGGGATCGCCTTGACGCCCTGACCGTCCCCGAAGCTGATTATCAATGCGTCGGCTTTCATGTCTTTCAGTACCAACAACGCATAGACCGCCCGCCGCAAGAGCTTCTTGTTTCAATGTTTCTACTTTTTGTGTGATTTTGGCGGTTAATGATTGCGTCTTATCTTCGGCAAGGCCAGCGTCGATTTCAGTGGCAAGGCGCATATCTAAATTACCACCGAGTTGAATATCAGTTCCGCGACCAGCCATATTGGTGGCAATGGTTACTGCACCCGGCACTCCAGCCTGAGCGATAATCTGGGCTTCTTGTTCGTGATAGCGGGCATTGAGGACATTATGCGGAATTTTCTTTTTTTTGAGCATATCCGCAAGTATCTCGGACTTCTCAATGCTGGTTGTGCCAACGAGAACGGGTTGTTTACGGCCGCGGCAATCTTCAATCAAATCAATCACAGCATTCATTTTTTCTTCAAGGGTGCGATAGATTTCATCATCATGGTCGTCACGTGCGACCGATGTGTTTGTTGGGATTTCCAGAACATCCAGACTGTAAATATCCATAAATTCATCAGCTTCGGTAGAGGCGGTACCGGTCATGCCGGAAAGTTTGTCATAAAGCCGGAAATAGTTTTGGAATGTAATAGAAGCCAGAGTTTGATTTTCAGGTTGGATAAAGGCGTCTTCTTTAGCTTCAAGCGCTTGATGTAAACCGTCTGAAAAGCGCCGACCTTCCATCATTCTGCCCGTAAATTCATCAATCAAAATGACCTGATTATTTCGAACAATATATTCAGTGTCGCGGGCGAATAATTTATGAGCGCGAAGGGCATTTGTGACATGATGAACAAGGGTGACATTGCCTATATCGTAGATTGAAGATTGTTCATCCATCATACCTTTATGATGCAACCAGATTTCAACTTTGTCATTGCCTGCGTCAGTGAGAGAAATCGTTCGAGTTTTTTCATCAATTTCGTAATCTTCTTCGTTAAGATCCGGAATAAGCTTGTCAATGGCTGTGTAAAGCTCGGTCTTATCCTCCACAGGGCCTGAGATAATTAGCGGAGTCCTAGCTTCGTCAATCAGAATGGAGTCCACCTCATCAACAATCGCAAATGCATGATCGCGTTGAACCATTTGGCTTGGAGACAATTTCATATTATCTCTGAGATAATCAAAACCGAATTCATTATTAGTGCCGTACGTAATGTCTGCCTGATAGGCAGCAAGACGCGCGTCATCGTCAATATCATTAACAATACAGCCAACGGTTAAGCCTAATGCAGCGTGAACCTGACCCATCCATTTTGAGTCTCTGAGCGCGAGGTAATCATTAACAGTAACGACATGAACCCCTCGCCCAGTAATGGCATTGAGATAACATGGTAGGGTAGCAACCAGTGTCTTACCTTCACCGGTTTTCATTTCAGCAATTTTGCCGCCATGAAGTGCCATGCCACCAATAAGTTGGACATCAAAATGTCGTTGACCAAGTGTCCTGCGTGCTGCCTCGCGCACGGTGGCGAATGCAGGTTCTAAAAGATCATCAAGACTGTGGCCTTCAGCATATTGCTGTTTGAAGAAATCGGTTTTCGCTTTTAACTGCTCATTGGAGAGTTGTTCAAACTCCGGTTCAAGCGCGTTAATACGTTCTACCCGCTTCGCATAAGGTTTTAATTTGCGATCATTCAAATTCCCAAAAAAGTTTCGGGTGATGAAATCCAGTCCAAGCATGTTTCCTCCCCGGGTCGGTGAAAAGAGAAAAATTCAGCTTGTTACTGATTCTTCACTTGATTATTGTTTCTTCACAAGCCCTACGACATTGTCATGTAAGCATCGCGCCCGTGAGTGTCAATTGTAGGTATTACCTGAATGACGTTTTTATTCAATAATCATCGTTTCGTGACATTAAACGATATTTCCTACTTGAAGCTTTCTGCCATAACATGCACAAAACAATAAATGCAAAGATGGAGGATAAAGCGTGCGACTTTTTATTTTAATATTTACGGGCTTTGTTTCCCCTATTTTACTTGTTGCACTTCTTGTGGCCGACTCTCTTGATTTTGGGGGAGGCGTGGGACGTTATCCGAACACAAATAGCAGTAATGCCGAGATTATTGCCAGTATTGACGGTATCAGCATCACTCGGGGAGATATTGACCTCGCTGCTGAGGATAATTTTGAAACCTTGATGCAAGTTCCGGAGGGTCAACAGGCGTTTTTCCTTTCAAGCCTTGTTGCCATTCAGAAAATTGCGGCACGCGCCGCCCTGTCCGAGGGTCTAGCAAATAGCGATTTGGTTCAGCAGAGGTTGGCTTATCAAAAAGAGAGAATTCTCCAAGATGTCTGGGTCGCAGAGCAGATTAATGCACGGGTTACCGAAAGTGATATTCGCGTCTATTTCGATACATATGTGGCTCCGGAACTTGCAAAGCAAAATGACGATGTTGAGGAAGTTCAGGCGCGGCACATTTTAGTGGCGACAAAAGCTGAAGCTGAGACTGCGATTGAGAGACTTAAAAAAGGTGAGGATTTTGCACAACTCGCAGGCGAGTTATCTTTAGGCCCAAGTGCCGGCCGAGGAGGCGATTTAGGCTATTTCCTCGCTGAAGAAATGGTCGAGCCTTTCAGTGATGCCGCCTTTGCGATGCAACCTGGCGGGCTTTCTGCACCTGTGGAAACAGAGTTTGGTTGGCATGTTATTCGTTTAGAAGATAAACGTGTCGTAGCGCCCCCAAGTTTTGAAGATTTGACTGAACAAATTCGTACGTTTCTGGAACAGCAAGAACGTAATTTGTTTTTTGATGAACTGCTTACATCTTCCGACTTTAAGGTCTATGGTGATGAAACACCTATTTTGCCTGAATTTGATGATGATGTGCCGCTAAAAGACTGAATATGCCCAAACAAACACCCAAAACCTCAAAAAAGCCGATGCTAAAAATGTCTCCACTGGCGCCGAAGTCATTTCCAAAAATGCCAGTCATTGACGGGTTGTGGCTTGGCGCAGGTGAAAGCGGGACAAAATATAAGGGACGTCCAGATATAATGTTGGTTGCAGTGGAGAAAAAATCTGCCATTGCCGGGGCCCTAACAAAATCATCTATGCCGTCTGCGGCAGTAGAATGGTGCAGATCACTTTTACCGAAAGGTGGGGTTCGGGGGCTTGTCGTAAATGCAGGTAATGCCAACGCATTTACAGGGAAGACAGGAGATAAGGCTAATTATCAATTAGCCGCTGGAGCCGCTAAAGCGCTTAATGTTGTACCCGAAGAGGTGTTTGTCGCCTCGACAGGTGTGATCGGTGAGGATTTAAAAACGCCGGCCTTGATCCAAACCCTTGCGGGTCTAGCAGATGGTGGCCTATCTCCAACAGCATGGCAAAATTGCGCGCGTGCTATTATGACAACGGATACGTTCCCGAAAGGCGTGACCCGCACTGCCAAAATCGGTTCTGTTGAAGTTAATCTTAATGGCATAGCTAAAGGGTCTGGAATGATTGCTCCGGATATGGCAACGATGCTAGCGTTTTTTTTTACAGATGCTGATTTGCCGTCATCCGTCCTCAAGCAACTTGTTAATGATAATCTCCAATCGAGCTTTAATGCAATCACAGTGGATAGTGACACTTCAACATCCGATACTGTTTTACTTATTGCGACTGGCGCTCGAAAAATTTCAGGTAAGCCGGTTAGGTCTATTAAAGATACGCGTCTCAAAGGGTTTGCTAAAGCCCTCAAAGAAGCCATGCAGGATTTGGCTCAGCAGATTGTGCGCGACGGGGAGGGTGCGACTAAATTCATAACAGTTAATGTCAGTGGTGCCGCAAATGATGCATCAGCTAGGCTCATTGCTTTGTCTATTGCTAATTCGCCATTGGTTAAAACCGCTATTGCGGGCGAAGACCCAAATTGGGGGCGTGTGGTAATGGCGGTTGGCAAATCGGGTGAGCCGGCAGATCGTGACAAGTTGAAAGTTAAAATTGGAACATTCGACATTGCTAAAAATGGGTGTGTAATTACCAATTACAATGAACGCCCTGTTGCTAAATATATGAAGGGGCGTGAGATTATTATCTCTGTTGATGTTGGCATTGGTAAAGGGTTTGCCAAAGTTTGGACATCAGATTTGACTCATGAATATATTTCAATCAATGCCGATTACAGAAGTTAATATGAAACTCGTCGTAGCCTGCGCGCTGGTCGATATTGATGGGCGTGCACTTGTCGTCCAACGCCCGCCCGGAAAGCCTATGGCAGGGCTATGGGAGTTTCCCGGCGGCAAAGTGGAAAAGAGAGAGCGCCCGGAGCAAGCGCTTATCAGAGAGCTTAAAGAAGAAATCTCGATTGATGTGACGGCGAATTGCCTCGCGCCCTTAACTTTTGCCAGCCATACTTATGATGATTTCCATCTACTCATGCCGCTCTATGTATGCCGGAAATGGGATGGGCAGATTATCCTAAAGGAGGCGACTGACTCAAAATGGTTAAAGCCCAATGAGATGATAAATCTGGATATGCCTGCAGCAGATGTGCCGCTTATCGCCACGCTCCGCGATATGATTTAAAGTTTTTTCTCGTCCGTATTCAATGCATCTGCGAGCCGAGCCTTTGCACTCCCGGGCTTCAAGGGTTTTGGCTGACTTTCATGTGGCGCCCATCCTGAAAGGCTATGAAGATCAAAGCCCGCTGTAACTTTACCGTCAGCCTCGGCAAATAGATCGTGATAAATTTCCATGGCACGCAAAAAAGTCTTACGGCGCATGAATTTTTTATGTCGGGCCTTGAGTGTGTTTGTTTCGCCCATAAGCCGAAGGTCATGGAGCAGTTTCAAAGGACTTTTATATCTGATTTTAAGCCTTTCTGTATCTGCAACAGGGAGAGAGAAACCGGCGCGTTGAAGTAATCCTGCAAGGTCGGAGAGTTCGGCGAAGGGGTGGATATGAGGCTTGATACCGTTTTCACATTCCGCTTCGGCCTGAGAAAAAACTTGGCGTAATTCCTTAAGGCTTTCACCACCCACCATAACAGTCAGAAACAACCCATTCGGTCTAAGGGCGCGCCGATAATTTACAAGGCTCCCGGGCAGGTCATTCACAACATGAAGCCCCCCAATGGAAATAATCAGGTCAAAAGACCCCGGTTCAATCGCCAATTTTTCTTCATCAATAAATATATCAAAAAAGTTTTGGGCTGGTCCACCAATGATACAGCTTTTGGTTTTTGTCTGAAGGGTCGGCATTAATTCGGCAATGGTAAAATCTGGGAGAACCAGTAGGCATCGATCAAAATTATAGGCCACATCTTGCAAGGAGGTATCGACGGACTCTGCCATGTAACGCCAGAGGAAATCTTCTCTATTGGGGTTTAGCAAAAGCTTTTCGCGCCTTCTGAGATAGAGTTGTCGGTCAAAAAGGTCTGGAACAGAGTTGTTCATTGCGGCACACTAATCATGCAGGCAGTATGACAAATGTATGTTTGACCTGTAAATCTATTAAAAGAATAAAAATATAATGCAATTTTTCAGCAATTTTGCCCATGCTAAAAATTTTTGGCAAGCTACTCAAGTTCAATGTGAACAATTAGCAGACTTCTTGTTACCGCGTCGATTTTCTGTCTGGATGGCCGAACTTGCAAAAGCGCCCGCTTTATGCCCGACATGCTTGATGGATTTGCATTCTATCAAAAGCCCGAAATGCGCGCGCACGGGGTTCCACTTCCTCTGATTAAGGGCCTGAAAGCATATCGCTTTCCGCGATGAGGTTTCCCCCTGCTTATGATCGTGCCCGCAGTGGGCTGATGTATAATGGAACAGCGAGTCAGCTAATCCATGAATTTAAATTTCATAATCGGCCTGAAATCGCTGACCTTCTTACCTCGTGGGCAGGATTTACTCAAGGATGCAGATTATCTCATCCCTGTCCCTTTAAATTTATTCCGTATCGTCAGTCGTCGTTATAATTAATCAGCGGAACTGGAAGGGACGCTATCAAAATCAAGCGGTGTCCCCATGAAAGTTGAATGGTTACGGAGGGTCAAAAAAACATCTCAACTGGTTGGTATGACCTGCGATATGCGTCGAAAAAACCTCAAAGGGGCATTAGAGGTAAAGCCTAATAAGGTTAATGCCCTAGTGGGAAAAAATGTTATTCTTATTGATGATGTGATTACTACCGGATCGACACTGGCTGCTTGTGCCAAAACACTTCCCAAGACTGGGGTTGCGCGTATAGATGTTCTGAGTGTAGCGCGGGTTGTAATGCATAAGACTGTCGCGGTATAATCATTTCCTAATTTCAGGAAAATCAAAATGAGTGAATTTCGTGTTGCCTGTTTGCAAACATGTACAGGGACGACCCCCGAAGATAATTTTACCGCGTTGACATCCCTTATCAGGGAAGCAGCTCAAGAGGGGGCCGAGTTTATTCTTACGCCGGAAACCTGCAATTTTATGCCGCTAAATAAAGAGACTCGTCGCTCGACCATGCAATTTGAGAACGATGATAAGATGGTTGCATCCTTCGCCGCGCTGGCGGCTGAATTGAAGATTACTTTGCTTGCAGGCTCATTCATATTGACCGGAGATAGTGATAAGGCCGTAAATCGGTCGATATGCTTCAACCCTCTCGGAGACGTTGTCGCGCGTTATGACAAAATCCATCTTTTTGATGTCGAGTTGGATAATGGCGAACGCCATAGCGAGTCAGCGCATTATGAGGCAGGGCAGGAAGCTGTTATCGCCGATCTGTCTTATGGTAAATTAGGGATGACGATTTGCTACGATTTAAGGTTTCCTGCTCTCTACAGAGCGTTGGCAATGCATGGAGCTGATTTTATTTCCGTGCCGGCAGCTTTTACCAAAATGACGGGTGAGGCGCATTGGCATGTTTTGCTGCGCGCACGCGCTATAGAAACTGGATGCTTTATTTTTGCACCTGCTCAATCTGGAACCCATGAAAATGGTCGGAAAACCTATGGTCATAGTATCATCGTAAGCCCCTGGGGTCGGGTTCTGGCGGATGCAGGACTTGAAACACAAGTCATTTATGCCGATATAGATACTGACCAAGTGCAAATGGCGCGGCGACAAATTCCTGCTCTAGAACATGGTCGGCAATTTAAGCCTCCAGTTTAACCAGATTAGAAAATGATTAAATACGATTTAATATGTGAAAATGACCACGAATTTGAGTCGTGGTTTCAGAACAGTCAGGCCTTTGATACTCAATTGGCTGCAGGCGATTTATTGTGTCCACATTGTGCGTCTACCAAAGTCTCGAAATCCATCATGGCCCCAAACCTGCGTAAAAAGTCCAACACATCCGGTGCGCTTACCGAGAAAGATAAATCTGCAGAAATTACGCAGATGATGAGCCATGTGCGTGAACATGTTGAAAATAATTTTGACTATGTGGGCGATAAATTTGCCAGTGAAGCGCGCGCCATGCATTATGGTGATTCTGAGGAAAGAGATATTTATGGCGAGTCTACTTTACAGGAAGCAACAGAGCTTATCGAAGAGGGTATACCCGTTGCCCCAATTCCCGGCGTACCGGATAAGTTAAAAAATTAATATTTGCGTTTGTTCCATTTTGTTTTCATCGCGTTTTGAAAATAAAGGAAACAAATTATGGGCTTGATGATTTCTGTTGCACTTATTGAGCTGGCAACCAAGGAGAACCCTGTTAGTTTAAAAAAAGATTGGCGGTGAGATTGTTTGCAACCTTGAAACCGGTCAGGGTGTTTTAAGATAAGACGAACACTATGCACCACCCACCACCCACATTAGAAGTGAATAGTACAATTAATTGAATGGTTGCACCGAGCTTAACTTCAGATAATTTTATTATTCAGACCAGTGATCTTATTGTTCGGATGTGTGCAGGTGTCAGCGAAGGGGACAGTGTTCTTCGCGTTGTTGCTAAAACTCCCCTTAACTTGTGTATCTACCTATGATAGCGACGGGGAGGGTATATGGAGAATTATGAAAAATCATTTAGGAATTGGAAACCGGAATTAATCGTATTGTTTCTGTGCAAGGCCAATATAATTAACGCCGAGATCTTTTGATAAATTCCATTTGCCCGTCAGCGGCATATAGCTCATACCGGCAGTGTCAATATTATGCATGCCATTCAGTGTTAGATAATCTGTCAACTCATGTGGCGTGATGAATTTATGCCAGTCATGTGTTCCTTTAGGTAGCCAGCGCAAGATATATTCTGCCCCCAATATAGCCAGCAAATATGATTTTGCCGATCGATTAAGGGTTGCATAGAACATCAATCCACCTGGTTTAACGAGTTGACCACATGATTTCATAAAGAGTTCAACATCGCCGACATGCTCAACAACTTCCATGTTTAGCACGACGTCAAAAGTTGTTTTGGTTTTTACAAGTTCCTCT
>NYTN01000076.1 GCA_002683515.1 Rhodobiaceae bacterium | reverse complement strand
TAACCCGGAACACGAGTTGTTTGGTACAATTGAAGAAGAGCTTTACACACGAAGCACAGTGGACAACACGCTTGCTATGCTCACAAATGCCGGACGTTTTCACTCAGAAATTACACGCCTATCTTTCGAGGCGGGTCAGCTTTTCTTTGGTTCATCTGCCAATGTTTCAACAACCGGTACACGTTTCCGTGTAGAGGATGTGCAGGATGAGATTAAAGAAGCGGCAGATTTCATCGTGAATTATGGTCCCGTGAAATATACCCATCAAGGGATGTCATCGACTCTTTTAAATGTCGAGACGCTAGAGGTGGTTCGTTTTGGTTGTTGCTATGAGAATATCAGCGATATCCTAAAACGGCATTTCAATATTGATATGCCACCCAGACCTGCTGAGTAAAGACTGGCTGAATTGAGCAAGGCAAGTTAAAGCCCCGCTGTATTAATACAAACCAAGCAAAACACGATTATGAGTGTTAACTGCAATTTATAAGTGAGAAATAATTATGTCTGAAGCAACCCGTATTTTATCAGAATTCTGTGAAAACATTGCCTATGAGGATATTCCTCAGGACGTTATTGACCGCACAAAACTTCTTCTGTTGGATACCATTGGTATTATTGTCCGCGCCAGGCATGACAGCGAGTCGACAGATAGTTTACTCGCAGGTATCGACAAGCTTGGTCTTAATGACGGCAATTGCAGTGTCTTCGGTGATACCCAGAATTATGCCCCTGCGGCAGCGGCTCTTATTAACGGCACGCTGGCTCATTCGCTTGATTTTGATGACACACATGCAGAAGCCTCGGTTCATGCCAGCGCACCAATTATTCCTGCTGCAATTGCCGCCGCACAATTATCGGGGGCTTCCGGTCGTGAACTTTTAACCGCTTGTGTTGTTGGATATGAAACCCATATACGGCTAGGTGAGGCAGTTGGCGCAGCAGATCATTATGAGCGTGGCTTTCATCCGTCAGCAACCTGCGGGATTTTTGCTGCCGCCGCCGCAGCAGGTAAAATCCTCAAACTCACAAGCGAACAATTTAGATATGCATTTGGTATTGCTCTCAGCCAATCAGCCGGGTCTATGCAATTTTTAACGGATGGTGCTTGGACGAAAAGACTGCATGTCGGTCAGGCTTCACAAAATGGGCTGATGGCAGCTTTCTATGCGCATGAAGGTTTTAAGGGACCTGAAGAAGCCCTCGAAGGTAAATGGGGCTTTTTCAACAGCTACAGCAGTGCAGCCAAACATGATCGGGCAACAGAAGGTCTCGGAAAAAGCTGGAAAACCATGACACTGGGAGTGAAGCCCTATCCGTCATGTCGTTATAGTCATGCTGCAATTGACGGAATTCTGGATATTCTGGAGGAAAGCAACCTCAATACCAATAACGATATTAAAATCGATGTTGGCCTTTCTAAAAGAGGCTATGGAATTATCGGTAATCCACTGGATCAGAAGCAACAGCCCAAAAGCATTGTAGACGGTCAGTTTTCCATGCCTTTCAGTGCTGCCGTTGCTTTTAAAAAGAACGGGCTGGTCTGGGACGATTACCGCGAATGTCTTGACGATAATGACACGCTGGAACTTTGTAAGAACATCAATGTTTATATTGATGATGAAGCAGAATATTTCAGTCCAGAAAATATGAGCGCCAAGGTAAAAATTCATGCCGGCGATGAAAGCTATGAACGCTTTGTCCAAATTCCAAAAGGCGAGCCTGAAAACTTCATGTCGGGCGATGAGTTTTTGTTCAAGTTTAACAGCTTATGCGCACCCTATATGTCGGATGGTGATATGGCGCGACTCTCCGACAGTATTTTGTCACTGGAAAGCCGAAACAATATCGCAGAAGCGCTCTTTTCTGCTTAAGCTTGATTTAGTCCCTACCTTAAAGCTGTGATGATTTCCTGACAGCTCATTATGTCGGCATAACGTCTGCCAACATCTCTGATATTGTCAGCATGCGCATCTGCATCCTGATCGCCACAACAATCCTCGGCAACAATTGTTCTGTAACCATATGAAAAACTGTCTATGACGGAGGCACGAATACATCCGCTCGTCGTACATCCGGTTATGATAGTTGTATCAATATTGTGTTTAGTCAGCCACGTGAGAAGCGGGGTCAAGAAGAATATGGATGGCGCAGATTTGATAAACTCAAAATGATTATCCGGGTCAGAAAGGCGCGGGTCAATTTCAGTAAATTTATGGCCGTGAAAAAAACCACCCTCGAAAAGCGGCGCGACTTTCCAGTAAGACATTTCTTCGGGTCCGCTCCAACTTGTCCGGCAAGAGGCAATTGGCATATCCACACTTCTCGCAAACTTAACCAGTCTAGCAGTTTTATCGACAGCAGCATTTACATGCGACGACCCACCAATCTGGCTCGACGGGTCGGTAAAACCGTTTTGAAAATCCACAATCAAGAGCGCACATTTCTCGCCTATGCCGATATTATCCGACCCATAACCTGCTTTATCAAAATTACTCATCCTATCCCCCGTTAATTTTCATTATCATATTGAAAGTCCAGACTATTGTCATTAGTTTGTATAAATGACCCAGCCAACTTTTATTGATGCTTTTACGCAACCCATAGAAATCAATCCATCTTCAACAGCTCTTATCGTAGTTGATATGCAAAATGCTACCGGCAACCGCACTATGGGGCTTGGTAAATTGCTCGCAGAGGGCGGAAAAGCAGAGCAAGCCGTTTACAGGTTTGACCGGATTGAGCAATTGCTCGTGCCGAATATTCAAAAACTCCTGACCGCATTTCGAGATAATAATTGGCCGGTTATTTACGTAACCTATGGCGCTGAAACACCTGACTCACATGATGTACCACAACATTTAAAGCCAATCGTTACCGCAACAAATAATATTGAAGGCCAGAAGGAGCATGAAATCGTTGCCGATTTAACGCCGCTCCCCAATGAGCCTGTGCTCAACAAAACCACCATGGGTGCCTTTTGTTCAACCAAAATTGATACGGTCCTGCGCGCCACCGGTGTGGACACGCTTGTCTGTGTTGGTGTATCGACCAATAATTGTGTCGGCATGACCGCCATGGAAGCCTGTGACCTCCAATATAAAGTTATTGTAGTGAGTGATGCTACAGGCACGGATAGTCAGGAAATGCAGGACAGCACCCTGAATATGCTCGGGCGATTATGGGCACGGATTATGACTACAGATGAAGTCGTCTCCACTGTAAAAAGTTAAGCTAAAGACCCATCACCAAACATTTGGGAAAACCGTCATTTGAAACAGTTATGTAACAATTGTGTCATACATATTCAAATCATATGGTTTTGTTTGCCTCTACGGAACCAAAGAGAAAAATCTTGAAAACTTATATGATTTCAAAGTATCCGCCAAAGTATAATGACACCAGAAAAGGCTTAAACTCGCTTGACTTGGCAAGGTGGAAATGTATATTGCGCATCTAATTGTGCGGTTATTCATCGCGCAGTTCTTATGCCTATCTAATGGTTAATATTTTGGCGGGCAGCCTATTTAAGGATGAAGATAATGTATGCCGTAATACGGTCCGGTGGAAAACAATACCGGGTAGCTAAAGACGATGTTTTAGAACTGGAACGCCTGGACGGTGAAACCGGGGACAAAATCAAGCTGGATGAAGTTCTGATGATTGGCGAAGCCGGTAAATCTCCCACAATCGGAGATCCACTCGTGAGCGGCGCCAGCGTTACACTCGAAGTCCTCGACCAGGTTCGTGGTGACAAAATTGATGTGATTAAATTCAAACGCCGTAAAAACTACCATCGTCAACTCGGTCACAAACAGCAACTCACAAAGGTTAAGATCTCAGCAATTAGAAAATCAGCAAGCAAAGCAAAAGCTGCTAAAGAAACTCCTGCTGAAACCGCAACTGACACACAAGCTGATAAGGAGTAACTGATATGGCTACTAAAAAAGCTGGTGGTTCATCCCGTAACGGTCGCGATAGTGCCGGCCGACGCCTCGGCGTCAAAAAATTCGGTGGAGAGCATGTTATTCCCGGCAATATCATTATTCGTCAACGCGGTACCAAATGGCATCCCGGTAACAATGTTGGTATCGGTAAAGACCACACAATTTTTGCCCTGACTGAGGGTAAGGTCAGTTTCTCCAAATCTACCGGAGACAGAACCTATGTGTCTGTTGACACAGCACCGGAGAGCCCTGCGAAGTAAAGTGATTCGGCCATACGACCTAAGTGTTTCAAAGGGAGATCGCCGTATCTCCCTTTTTTATTTTCTGGACAAAACTGTATAATAAACTGTTATGAAATTTCTTGATCAAGCCAAAGTATTTATTAGGTCCGGTGACGGTGGCGCAGGGTGTATTAGTTTCCGGCGCGAAAAGTATGTCGAATTTGGCGGCCCTGACGGCGGCGATGGCGGCTGTGGCGGAAATGTCATTGTCATATGTGTAGATGGCCTGAACACATTGATTGACTATAGATATCAGCAACATTTCAAAGCAGGCACTGGCACCCATGGTATGGGCAAAAACCGCACCGGGGCAGATGGTCCCGATAAAATTTTGAAAGTACCAGTCGGAACACAGATTTTTGCAGAGGATGGAAAAACACTTATTGGCGATTTAACCGAAATAGGCGACGAGATTGTTCTGGCTAAAGGTGGAAATGGCGGTTTTGGCAATGCGCGCTTTAAGGGGCCGGTTAATCAATCTCCCCGTCATGCAAATCCCGGACTAGTCGGACGGGAAGCTTGGATATGGTTACGTATGAAACTCATCGCCGATGCCGGGCTAGTTGGGCTACCTAATGCTGGTAAGTCAACTTTTTTGGCATCAGTCAGCCGCGCCAAACCAAAAATAGCCGATTATCCCTTTACAACCCTTCATCCGAATCTTGGTGTTGTCGCAGTAAAGGGAAATGAATTTGTCATTGCGGATATCCCCGGCCTCATTGAAGGTGCGAGCGAAGGCGCCGGCTTGGGGCATAGATTTCTCGGTCATGTCGAGAGATGCGAGATACTTTTGCATCTCGTCGATGCATCACAAGATGATGTCGTCGGGGACTGGAAAACAATTAGAGAGGAAATTGCTGCCTATGAGAATGGTTTGACGGATAAAAAGGAAATCCTAGCATTAAATAAATGTGATTTAATTGACTCTGAAATATTGAAGGAAAAGCAATCAGCCCTTTCAAAAGCCAGCGGCAAAGACGTAAAGTTAATTTCTGGAGCAACAGGCGATGGCGTTAAACAAGTTCTGTCGGATATTTTAGAGCATGTTTCACAAAGAAACACAGCTATAGACCTTCAAAGTGGAAGCTGGCAACCTTAACGCACATAATCAAGATGAATACAGAGACACAACATAAGACAGCCATGACGCTGACACAGGCCAAGAGACTGATTGTAAAAGTTGGCTCGTCTTTACTCATGCAGGGCAAAGGCGGGACGCTTAACACGGCTTGGATGGCAACACTTGGCGAAGATCTCGCCGCCGCACGAGCACGTGGACAAGACGTTATTCTTGTATCTTCAGGTGCCATCGCACTGGGGCGTGGATGCCTTGGTCTCTCAGATGCACCTTTATCTTTGGAACAAAGTCAGGCAGCAGCCGCCGCAGGACAAATTTCCCTGGCGCATGCTTGGCAAGAAGCTCTGAGTCCGCATGGCATGACGATAGCACAGATACTCCTGACCCTCGAAGATACCGAACAAAGGCGCAGATATCTAAATGCCAGAAGCACACTAAATGCTTTGCTGGATTTAGGAGCTATGCCTGTAATCAATGAAAATGATACTGTCGCAACACAAGAAATTCGTTATGGCGATAATGATCGATTGGCGGCGCGTGTGACAAGTATGGTCTCGGGGGATTGTCTGGTCTTGCTATCCGATATTGACGGTCTCTATAGCGATGCTGACCGCATTGGTGATGCAAAGGCACATATTGCGGAAATTTCTGACATTACACAGGATGTACTTGCTATGGCGGGTGAAAATGCAGGACATTTTGGAAGCGGCGGTATGAAAACCAAGCTGGAAGCTGCACGGATCGCAACCGATGCTGGTGCATCCATGATACTCGCCAGTGGGCGAAATACGAATCCCATAAGCAATATTTTGAACGGGAATGGCAAAAGCACACTCTTCGGCACGAAAGCAAGCCCACGTACAGCCAGAAAGGACTGGATTGCGGCCAGCCTTCAACTTGGCGGGTATATCAATATAGATGACGGCGCGGTCAAGGCCTTGCAAGACGGGAAAAGTCTATTGCCAATTGGAATAAAAAGTATCTCAGGGGACTTTGAAAGAGGTGATTGTGTTGCCATACTAGGTCCAGATAAATCAGAGATTGCTCGTGGTCTGGTGGAACATTCATCAGATTCAGCCTTAAATATTATCGGTAAGCAGACCGCTGAAATCGTTAATCAGCTATCTTATGACGGGCGGACCGAGATGGTACATAGAGACAATCTGGTAATGACACAGAATCGAGGAGTCGAGTATGACGCTTAATACTTCACTTGAAGAAACAATGAATGCCATGGGCGCCCAAGCCGCTATAGCGGCGCGTGAACTGGGCAGAGCCACCACCGAGCAAAAAAATAAGGCCCTCATTTCAGCAGCTCAGAATTTACGGACCCAGACTGAAGAACTCCTGACCGCCAACAGGCTAGATATGGATATTGCCAAAGAAGCAGGTCTTAATAATGCCCGTCTTGATCGAATTGCTCTAGATACAGGACGTGTTGAAGGTATCGCTAAGGCATTGGAAGATGTTGCAGCCCTGCCCGACCCTGTAGGCGATTTAATGGCACGCTGGGATCGTCCAAATGGGCTCGATATTTCTCGCGTGCGTGTGCCGTTGGGAGTAATAGGGGTAATTTACGAAAGCCGCCCGAATGTGACCGCTGATGCTGCCGCACTTTGCCTAAAGTCGGGCAATGCAGTTATTCTGCGCGGTAGTTCTGAAATTCAAAACTCAGCAAAAGCTGTTGCGGCCTGTTTTGATGCCGCGCTTGAGGGTGTCGGCTTACCCAAGACATGCGTCCAGCTAGTTCCCACTCCTGATAGAGAAGCCGTTGGCATGATGCTGGCAGGTCTTGAGGGGACGATTGATGTGATTGTTCCACGCGGCGGTAAAAGCCTTGTAGAACGGGTTCAAAATGATGCCCGTGTTCCTGTCTTCTCTCATCTTGATGGCATTTGTCATACCTATATTCATGCCTCCGCTGATCTTGAAATGGCAAAAGACATTACGTTAAATGCTAAATTACGCCGTACAGGTATTTGCGGAGCTACTGAGACCTTGCTCGTCGACCGCCAATGCGCCGATACGCACCTAAAACCACTGGTTGAAGCCTTGCTGGATGAAGGTTGCGAAGTACGCGGTGATGAAGATGTTGCCTCCGTGGATAAGCGCGTTGTTATAGCTACGGCGCAGGATTGGGATACAGAATATCTCGACAGTATTATTTCCGTCAAACTCATCGAAGGGGTGGAAGACGCCATTTCTCATATTGCGGTGCATGGCTCTGGGCACACAGAAGCAATCATTTCAGAAGATGCGTCTGCCGCTGAAGCTTATCTTAATGGCGTTGACAGCGCGATTGTCATGCACAACGCCTCAACTCAATTTGCTGATGGTGGTGAATTTGGTATGGGTGCAGAAATTGGTATCGCTACGGGACGCTTTCATGCTCGAGGCCCTGTCGGGTTAGAACAACTGACAACGTTCAAATATCAGGTGCGGGGCAGCGGGCAAACACGCCCCAGATAGAAATGTTCAGCAGGCGCAAACTATTTTCACCCGGCATGACAGTCGGTCTGTTCGGGGGAAGTTTTGACCCGCCGCATAAGGGGCATTCTCTGGTAAGTGCTAAGATACAGACAGCGCTCTGCCTTGATATGGTTTGGTGGTTGGTTGCACCGCAAAACCCTCTCAAAAGAACCAGCCCAGAAGCAATGGAAAAACGCCTGAAAGCCTGTCAGGATTTAGTTGGCACCTCAAATATTCGCGTTTACATCTCTGATGAAGAAACTCACCTAGGCACGCGTAATACGGTAGATACCGTCAGAAAACTGAAGCAACTTTACCCGCAGGTCAGGTTTATTTGGCTTATGGGCTCCGATAATATGGCGTCACTTCATCGCTGGAAAGATTGGCAAGTCTTGATGCATGATGTTCCTATGGCGATTTATCCGCGCCCGGGATATGTTGTCAAAGCAGGACTCAGCCCTGCGGCACAGCAATTTAGGGATTATCGCATCGCCGCCGACCAAGCTGCAAACCTCAAAAATATTGATGCGCCTGCATGGGTGATGCTCACTGGTAAGATGGATGATATCTCTTCAACTACTCTTAGAAATAATTCTTCTTAAATTATTGAAAAATTCCGAATATTGAGGCTAAATAAAATAATGCTTTTAACGAAAGCCCATATAAAATATAAGGATGAAATTTTTGTTCCCTGACGACGAAACCAGTCTCATCCATAATATACTTAAGAGCCTTGATGACGACCAGGCTCAAGAGATTCTAACAATAGACCTTCGCGGAAAAACGGCTTTTGCTGACTATATGGTGGTAGCTTCAGGCCGCTCACAACGTCATGTAGGTGCTGTTGCCGATCATCTCCTGAGGAGTTTGAAAGGCCGTGGCCTGAAGAATATTCAGGTTGAAGGGCTGCCGAATTGCGACTGGGTGTTGGTGGATGCAGGGGACGTTGTGGTTCATATTTTCAGACCTGAAGTCAGACATTTCTACAATCTGGAAAAAATGTGGGATGTAGATATTCCCAATGAGTCAGCCGTTACCTGACTAAATGCGCCTCATTATAAGTGCCATTGGCCTACTCAAGAAAGGCCCCGAGACGGACCTAGTTGCTGATTATCTCAAAAGATTGCGCGGGCCAGCTAAGCAAATCGGCATTTCACAAGTAGAAATACTCGAATCCAAAGAACGCTCCGCTAACGGTGGCGGGAGGATAAACAAAAAAAACCTGGAAGCCGAACTTCTTGTCTCACAATTGCCTAATGACAGAAAAGTCATTGCCCTTGATGAACATGGCAGGCATGTAACCAGCCGCGAACTGGCAAATTTAATCCAACAAAACCTCAATCAAGGTTTACAAAACCTTTGTTTTGTTATTGGTGGTGCTGACGGTTTGTCCGAAACTGTACTAGAATTGGCAGAGGATAAAATATGCCTTGGTAACATGACATGGCCGCATCAACTTGTTCGTGTCATGTTGGTTGAGCAGTTGTGGCGGAGCGTATCAATTCTTACCAATCACCCCTATCACAGGGATTAAAATCCCTTTGGAGCCTGTTTTGAAATCAAACGTGATTGCAGTATTTCTTTTATTCGGCTTATGCGGTGCCTTTACTTTGACGGATGGGACGCTACATCAAGCTGTTGCTCAGACAAAGGAAAAACGCCAATTAAAAAGTCTCGAAAAAGAAATAAGAGCTCGCGATGAAAAAAGAGTTGAGCTGGAAAAACAGGCAGAGCAGATTGCGACGCAACGCCGCAAACTTCAGTTAAATATAATTTTCATTGCCGAGCAGATCCGGGCTAATGAACAAAGACAAATCAAGATTAACAAAAAGCTAGAGGCACTATTAACCACACAATCTGATATGCTTACCGCTCTAAATAAAGATCGCGTTAATCTCTCTCAGTCTCTTGCTGCTCTGCAACGCTTTGAGAAATCTACCCCGCCTGCACTCGCAGTCAGGCCTGATGACGCTCTTGAGGGTATTCGCGGCGCGCTCGCAATGGCAGGTATAGTGCCAAGCCTCAAACAAAAAGTAGATGAAATCCACGCTAGGCTTGATGAACTATCTGCCATTCGTCGCCAGATTATTAAACGCCAGCAAGAGTTAGACGATGCTCTGGCAAAAGCCGAGAGTGATCGCGCAAAACTCGACTCACTCGTAGCAGAAAAGCAACAAGCTGAAGCCGTTCGTCGTCAGGAAGCGGCAAACGAGCAAGCAGCAATCAAACAACTCGCTGCCAAGGCTAAAAACCTAAAAGATCTTGTCACTAAACTGGAGAAACGCCGCGCAAAACAGCATAACCAGATTAAAGGTTTCTCCCGTACCAGAGGGAAGCTTCCCCTGCCAGTTTCCGGGAAATTACTTTCAAGACCTGAGACCATCCGCAAAAACACTGAAACGGGGCGTGAGGGCGCATATATAGTGACCCGCGCTCAAACACTTGTAACCGCTCCTTATGATGCGCAGGTACTCTATGCAGGTCCTTTCCGTGATTATGGGAATATGCTTATTCTTGGAGTCGGCAAAAATTATCATTTGCTTTTTGCCGGTCTGAGCGCGATTTCTGTGGATGTCGGTCAAGTCATTCTAGTTGGGGAACCTGTCGGGCAAATTATCCAGGAACCCCTTACAAATACGCCAAAAACGCTTTATATGGAAGTAAGGTATAAAGGTCAGCCTCAAGATGCGCTTTCATGGTATAGATAAATATGAAATCAAATGGTTTAAGTTGGTTGGTTTAGTCGAAAATAGGTCACATAAGATAGATATGAAACGCGCTTCCTCTTTAGTCATTTTTACAATTTTACTTACATTCCTGTTCACGCCAATTCTCTCTGTTAAGGCCATGGCAGAGGATGCTCAATCGGCGCCCACCGCCAAATCTGAGTCTGAAAGTCTATATGAGCAATTAAAAATATTTGGCGGTGTTCTTGAGAAGGTTCAGCGCGAATATGTGGATGAGCCAAAGAATCGCGAGTTAATTGAAGCTGCAATGATCGGCATGTTGCAATCGCTTGATCCGCACTCCGCTTATATGCCGCCGAAAAACTTTGAGGATATGAAGGTTCAAACCAAGGGTGAATTTGGCGGGCTAGGCATTGAAGTCACCATGGAAAGAGGTTTGGTGAAAGTTGTTGCTCCAATTGCTGACACGCCGGCAGAACGGGCCGGTATTCTTACAAATGACCTCATCGCCCGTCTGGATGGAGAGGATGTTCTTGGCCTCACACTATCAGAAGCCGTTGATATTATGCGCGGCAAAATTGGAACCAAGATTACCTTAACGGTCTTGCGCGAAGGTGAAGAAGATCCACTCAAAATTGATATTATTCGCGATATCATCGAAATTAAGGCTGTACGTTATCGTGCTGAAGGACCAGACGGTCAGATTGCTTATATTCGGTTAACAACATTTAACGAAAACACCACCAAAAACCTTCGTAAGGCCATGGCAGAGCTTTCAGCTTCTGCAGGTAAAGGAAAATTCGCAGGCTATATTCTTGATTTACGAAATAACCCCGGTGGCTTATTGGGTGAAGCGGTAAAAGTTTCCGACAGTTTCCTGAGTCAGGGTGAGATTGTATCCACACGCGCGCGCAAAGCCGAAGACAATATACGTTTTAACGCGCGCCGAGGAGATATGTCCAAAGGGGCACCGGTTCTGGTTTTAATAAATGGCGGTTCAGCCTCTGCATCTGAAATTGTTGCTGGAGCTTTGCAGGATCATCATCGTGGCTTGGTTGTCGGCACACAGAGTTTTGGCAAAGGGTCTGTTCAGACTGTCATTCCACTTCCTAATGAAGGGGCGTTAAGACTGACGACAGCGCGCTACTTTACGCCTTCAGGGCGTTCAATTCAGGCTTTAGGTGTGACACCTGATGTGATTATTGATCAGGAACTCCCCGAGGATATGAAACCCCGCCCCAGACGAAGCGAAGCGAGCTTAAGGGGGCACCTCAGTAGCAGTCCGGAAAATGATAAAGAAAGTCTGGAGACAAAAAATTATAATGCTACAGATAATGCTGATGACGCAGCAGATGGTAACGGCAACACTGACTCAGAAGAAAAAAGTGATAATAATTCAGACGACAAAACTAAAGAAAAAGGTAAATCTTTCGCATATGTTCCTCGCGAACTAGAAAAAGACATACAACTCCAAAAAGCCATTGAAATTATGCTGGCTATGGATGCCTCAAGACAACGTCTACTAGAGAACTGATAAATGTCACAAGTTGATACCATCCTGCCTTACCGCCCCTGTGTCGGTATCGTACTGATTAATCGCGATGGGCTAGTCTGGTCAGGGCATCGCGTAATGGGTGATCTGCCTCCAGATGCCTCACGATGGCAATTACCACAAGGGGGTATTGATGCAGGTGAAGTTCCCGAAACTGCCGCCAAACGCGAGCTGGTAGAAGAAACCGGTGTTACCAATGCTCATATAATTTATGAAATGCCAGGGTGGCTTACCTATGATTTGCCTCCAGAACTTATCGGCAAAGCATTTAAAGGCCGCTTTCGCGGTCAGCGACAAAAATGGTTTGCAATGCAATTTGAAGGCTCAGATGAAGATATAAATATCTTGGCAACTGAACATCAGGAATTTGACGATTGGACATGGCGACATCTTGCCGAATGCCCCGACATGGTGGTGGATTTTAAGCGTGATATCTATTTAAGCATTGCAGCACAATTTGCACCTTTTGTTGCATCCGGCAACAGACATGCTTAAAAAGGCTTAATGCCTCATTCTAATTTACCAATTATAAATATCTCCCTTTCTAAAGGGGATCAGGTTGCGCAGAAGAAAAAAATTGCGTCAGATATCGATAATGCAGCATGTCAATACGGGTTTTTTTATCTCACTGGCTATCAAATCCCAAAACAACTTATTGCTGACTGTTTTAAGGCCGCCGAAGCGTTTTTTGACCTTCCCACCACTGAAAAAAATAAAATTGCTATTGAAAAGTCTCCCTGTCACCGAGGGTGGTATGCTTTAGGCGGTGAAGTTCTCGATCCAGTTCATCAACAGGAAGGGGATATTAAAGAGGGTCTTAAAATCGGTAATGACCTCCCGCTAAACCACCCGCTGGTGATAAATGGCATTCCACTTCACGGCCCGAACCAATGGCCTCAAATAAATTTTGAGACAATTCCAACTATTGACACAGCTTTATGGCAAGAAACCATGCTGACAACTTATGAATATTTTTGTCAAACTGGCCTCGAAGTGATGCAATATTTCGCCATGGCGTTAAATCTTAAGACTGATTACTTTGATTACTGGCTTACCCGTCCGCAGTCCGAACCAATGGCAACTCTCAGCCCTATTCGCTACCCGGCGCTTGACCAGGCTGAGACTGCATTTAGCGCAGGCGCACATACGGATTTTGGATGTCTAACACTGCTCGCTCAAGATGATAATGAGGGATTGGAAATCGCTATGCCGGACGGAACATGGTTAAGTGTCCCTCCAATTGAAAACACACTTATCGTCAATATTGGGGACATGCTGGCGTTTTGGTCAGGGGGTAAATACCGCTCGACTCTTCACAAGGTGAGCAACCGAAGCGGCGGAACGCGGCACAGTTTAGCCTTTTTTTACGACCCTGCTTATAATACACCTTTAGTTAATTTAAGTAATGATTTCACTGAACAAAATGAAAAAGGTGATGACCACAAAACCGCTTTAGATCATTTGTTACAAAAAATCGAGGATAGCTTTAGCTATCAACAAAAATAGGTAGCTCTGAAATGAAAAAATTCACCTTACTTCTATCTTGCGTTGATCAACCGGGTATTGTCGCCACTGTAAGCTCCTTTCTTTATGAAAACAGTCTGAATATTCTTGAAAGCAATCAATTTGGGGATCCTAAAACCGGACGCTTCTTCATGCGCGTCGCTTTTACGACAGCAGACCCGGGAGGCGACGTTGAAAAGAAGGAACTACAAGATAAATTTAAAGACATTTCTGAAAAATTTGAGATGGACTGGCAATTATTTGATATGAATCTTAACACGCCAGCAATAATAATGGTCTCAAAATTCGATCATTGTCTTGTTGATTTGCTATATCGATGCCGCATCGGGACATTAAACATGGATATTACTGCTGTTATATCCAATCACGATACTGCCCGAGAACTTGTTTACCGCGAGGGCATTCCCTTCCACTATATTCCAGTTACCGCCGACACCAAACAGGATGCTGAGACGCAAATCAGAAAAATCATTTCCGAGACTGGGGCTGAATTAGTAATTCTTGCCAGATATATGCAAATTCTTTCATCAGATCTGACAAATAGCTATCCCGGAAAGATAATTAATATCCATCATTCATTCCTACCGAGCTTTAAAGGAGCTGAGCCATATAGTCAGGCTTATCACCGCGGCGTCAAAATGATTGGCGCAACCGCACATTATGTAACCCCAAATCTTGATGAAGGGCCAATTATCGCGCAACAGGTTGTTCCGGTGAGGCATGATATGTCTGTTGAAAATATGATTGGTGCAGGTCAAGAGATTGAGCAAAGCGTTATGGCAAAGGCTATACGCGCTCACACCGAACATCGGATTCTATTAAATGAAGGTAAAACCGTCGTTTTTGACTAGAATGAGGTTCGTGAAGAACCCTAGATTTATTGGATTTCTTCTAGAACTCTCAAGATGCTCCCAGCTTCAGCTTTTTTCTGTTCATCAGTTTCAATCTCAACACGGCTCCTCGCCTCAGTGACTGCATTTTGCAGGGCATCTTTATCATCGCCATCCACATCAAGAGCTAGCTCGGCTAAAATGGTTAAACCGTCCGGGGTCACATCAGCGAAACCACCTTGAACAAAATAACGCGTGGTGGTTCCGCCGTCTTCAACAAGAACAATGCCAGGACGCAACACCGACATCATCGGGCTGTGATTGGCAAGCACCCCAAAATCACCTTCACTTCCTGGGACGGTGACAACGTCAACCTCTGCGGAAAATAAATGCTCCTCTGGAGATACCATATCGAATGTAAGACGTGCGCTCATAATGCTTATGCAGCCTCTTCAGCAAGTTTTTCAGCCTTAGCAATTGCTTCATCAATTGTGCCGACCATGTAGAACGCTGACTCCGGCAGGTGGTCATAATCACCTGCACACAGACCTTTAAAGCCTTTAATAGTTTC
>NYTN01000075.1 GCA_002683515.1 Rhodobiaceae bacterium | reverse complement strand
GAAAAAGACAGCTTCACAGTTGTTCTGGCTGCTGCTGGCGACCAGAAAATTAACGTCATCAAAGAGGTTCGGGCGATTACCGGCCTTGGCTTGAAAGAAGCTAAGGATATCGTGGAAAGCGCACCGAAAGAAGTCAAAGAAGACGTCCCTACTGCAGAAGCTAACGAGTTAAAAGAAAAACTCGAAGCTGCAGGTGCTACTGTAGAGCTTAAATAATATGATGGGGCGGGGTCAATCCCGCCCCTGACATCCTCATCCACGGAGTGTGGGGGTGCGTATATAACTTATTACTCCTTAAAAATTGTGCTGCTAGCGAGGAAACCACATGTTGCAAGCTTATGCCGGACGTAAACGTATAAGACGCTCTTTTGGACGTATCCCTAAAGTTCTGGATATGCCTAACCTCATTGAGGTTCAAAAATATTCCTATGACCAGTTCCTGCAGGCAGATGAGCCTGATGGTGGCCGAGAGGATACTGGGCTACAGGCCGTATTTAAATCGGTTTTTCCTATTGATGATTTTGCAAAAACATCACGGCTGGAGTTCGTATCATACGAATTTGAACAGCCAAAATATGATGTTGAGGAATGTCAACAGCGTGGCATGACCTTTGCCGCTCCTTTGAAGGTGACCCTCAATCTTATCGTTTATGATGTGGATGAGGAAACTGAGGCGCGCTCAATTAAAGGTATTAAGCAACAAGAAGTTTATATGGGTGATTTACCTCTGATGACTTCTAACGGTACATTTGTCGTTAATGGCACTGAGCGGGTTATTGTTTCCCAGATGCATCGTAGCCCTGGCGTATTCTTTGACCATGACCGAGGTAAAACACACGCCTCAGGTAAGCTTTTGTTTGCAGCCCGTGTTATTCCCTATCGCGGCTCTTGGCTAGATTTCGAATTTGACGCTAAAGACCTTCTTTTTGTTCGGATTGACCGACGTCGGAAACTCCCTGCAACTATGCTGTTGCATGCGCTGGGTTTTGACGATGAAGAAATTTTGTCTTTATTTTATGAAAGCGTTAACTTTACGCGCAAGGATGATAAGTGGGTCACGCCTTTTGATAAGGATGCCCGTCGCGGAACAAAACCTGCTCTTGATTTGATTGACGCTAAGACAGGAAAATTAGCTGTTGAGGCTGGTAAGAAAATTACTCCGCGCCTTGCTAAAAACCTTGAAGAAGGTGGACTTGAGAATCTTCTCGTCAGCGATGAAGAAGTCATTGGTCGTTTTTTGGCTGAAGAAGTCATTAATATGGAAACCGGTGAGATCTATGCTGAAGCCGGTGACGAAATTACTGAAGACATGCTGGCTTCATTACTTGAAAATGGTCATACAGAAGTCTCTACACTGAATACGGACCCGATTAACAAGGGTCCGTTTATTCGCAACACATTACAGACGGATAAGTCGTCTGACAAACTGTCCGCGCTTGAAGAGATTTACCGGGTTATGCGCCCGGGTGAGCCGCCGACAGCTGAAACAGCTCAGACCCTGTTCGACGGACTTTTCTTTGACGAGGAAAGATACGATCTGTCTTCTGTTGGTCGTGTAAAGATGAATATCAGACTTGATTTGGATTGTGATGATGATGTCAAAATCCTTCGTAAGGATGATATTGTTGCTGTAATGCGGACGCTGGTTGATTTGCGCGATGGCAAAGGTGAGATTGACGATATCGATAACCTCGGAAACCGCCGCGTACGTTCCGTCGGTGAGTTGATGGAAAATCAGTATCGTGTCGGTCTCCTGCGCATGGAGCGAGCTATTCGCGAGCGCATGAGTTCTGTGGATAATGATACTGTGATGCCGCAAGACTTGATTAATGCCAAACCTGCTGCGGCTGCCGTTCGTGAATTCTTCGGTTCTTCACAGTTATCTCAGTTTATGGACCAAACTAATCCACTCTCAGAGATTACTCATAAACGTCGTCTTTCAGCGCTGGGCCCGGGTGGTCTAACGCGTGAACGTGCCGGTTTTGAGGTGCGTGATGTGCATCCAACTCACTATGGCAGAATTTGCCCGATTGAAACGCCGGAAGGCCCAAATATCGGCCTAATTAACTCGTTGGCGACTTTTGCACGTATCAACAAATATGGCTTCATTGAAAGCCCTTACCGTAAAGTTGTTGACGGTAAAGTTACTGATCAGGTGGATTATTTGTCTGCGATGGAAGAAGCACGTTACCGTGTGGCGCAGGCGACAATTGAATTTGATGATAAAGGTGAAATTGTTGATGAACTAATTAACTGCCGCGTGAATGGCGACTTTGAGATGGTACCTCCAGAAATGGTAAATTATCTTGATGTATCTCCCAAGCAGATTGTTTCTGTTGCGGCTGCATTGATACCTTTCTTGGAAAACGATGATGCGAACAGAGCGCTTATGGGCTCAAACATGATGCGTCAGGCTGTACCGCTGTTGCAAGCAGATGCACCTCTCGTTGGCACAGGCATGGAGGAAGTTGTTGCTAGGGATAGTGGCGCTGCTGTGACGGCCCGTCGTTCCGGTGTTGTTGATCAAGTTGACGCGACCCGTATTGTTGTGCGGGTGACTGAAGAGGTCGATGCATCAAAATCCGGTGTTGATATTTACAATCTTCGGAAGTTCCAGCGTTCTAACCAGTCCACGTGCATCAATCAGCGCCCGCTTGTGCGGGTAGGTGACAGTGTTCAGGCCGGTGATGTTGTTGCTGACGGTCCGTCTACAGAGTTAGGTGAATTGGCACTTGGTCGAAACGTACTTGTCGCGTTTATGCCTTGGAATGGCTACAACTTTGAGGACTCAATTCTGATTTCTGAACGTATTGTGCGCGATGACGTGTTTACATCTGTTCACATTGAAGAGTTCGAGATTATGTCCCGCGATACGAAGTTGGGGCCGGAAGAAATCACGCGAGATATACCAAATGTTGGTGAGGATGCCCTGCGTAACCTCGATGAAGCTGGCATTGTTTATATCGGCGCTGAAGTGAATCCAGGTGAAATTCTGGTCGGGAAAATTACCCCAAAAGGTGAAAGCCCAATGACACCGGAAGAAAAACTTCTGCGTGCCATTTTTGGTGAAAAAGCCTCTGATGTGAGAGACACCTCCTTGAAACTTCCGCCCGGAGCGTCGGGTACAGTTGTTGAGGTTCGAGTTTTCAATCGTCACGGGATTGAAAAAGACGAGCGTGCGTTGGCGATTGAAAGAGAAGAAATCGAAGCCCTCGCCAAAGACCGCGATGATGAATTGTTTATTCTTGAACGCAACGTCTATGACCGATTGCAAGAATTGCTGAACAGCAAAGTTGCCTCCAGCGGTCCAAATGATATCACTTCGGAAACAAAGATCACAGACGCTCTTCTTGAGGATATACCGCGGACTCAGTGGTGGCAGATTGCTCTCAAAAATGACAAAGCTATGTCTGAAGTCGAAGCCTTGAAAAAGCAGTTCGAGGATAGTCGAGGTTCTCTTGAGGCTCGTTTTGAGGACAAGGTTGATAAGCTTCAGCGCGGTGATGAATTGCCGCCAGGCGTGATGAAAATGGTCAAGGTATATGTTGCCGTTAAGCGTAAGCTTCAACCGGGTGATAAAATGGCCGGGCGTCATGGTAACAAGGGTGTTATCAGTCGGATTATGCCGGTTGAAGATATGCCTTATCTTGAAGATGGAACACCTGTTGATATTGTACTTAATCCACTCGGCGTACCGAGCCGGATGAATGTCGGTCAGATTCTGGAAACCCACCTAGGCTGGGCTTGTTCGGGTCTCGGTAAGCAGGTTTCAGAGGCGATTGCCGCCTATGAACAAAGCGGAGATGCTTCACAAGTTAAACAGACACTTGCGGGTATTTACCAAGGCGATAAAGGTGTTGAAGAGCTCTCCGAAGGTAAAGCAGTTGAGATGAGCTATACCCTTAAAAAAGGTGTGCCTATGGCGACGCCGGTCTTTGACGGCGCAGTTGAAGAGGACATCGTTGATGTGTTGACCAATGCGGGTATGGACACTTCCGGTCAGGTCGTTCTTAGGGATGGGCGGACAGGTGAAGTCTTCGACCGTAAAGTGACAGTTGGGTATATCTATATGCTGAAACTGCACCACTTGGTTGATGATAAAATCCACGCACGCTCAATCGGTCCATACAGTCTTGTCACGCAACAACCACTAGGCGGTAAAGCACAATTTGGTGGTCAGCGATTTGGTGAGATGGAAGTCTGGGCACTGGAAGCCTATGGTGCTGCCTATACGTTGCAAGAAATGCTGACTGTTAAGTCAGATGATGTGGCAGGTAGAACCAAAGTCTATGAAGCCATTGTCAAAGGTGATGACGCTTTCGAGGCGGGTATTCCAGAGAGCTTCAATGTCCTAGTTAAAGAAATTCGTTCACTTGGCCTCAATGTCGAGCTGACCGAAAGTAAACAGAGCGAGTAGTTAATTCGTATCACAGTCGGCAGATGATCTGCTGACCATAGAAGGAGAAACGACCTATGAATCAAGAGGTCATGAATATCTTCGGTCCCCAAGGGGGCGTTCAAATGTTTGATCAGATCAGGATTTCAATTGCGAGTCCTGAAAAGATTATGTCCTGGTCATATGGTGAAATAAAAAAGCCTGAAACGATCAACTACCGCACCTTCAAGCCTGAGCGTGATGGGCTTTTCTGTGCAAGAATTTTCGGGCCAATCAAAGATTATGAATGTCTGTGCGGCAAATATAAGCGCATGAAATATAAAGATATTATCTGCGAAAAATGCGGTGTTGAAGTGACACTGACCAAAGTGCGCCGTGAGCGTATGGGTCATATTGAGCTTGCTGCCCCGGTCGCACATATTTGGTTCCTGAAATCTCTGCCAAGTCGTATCGGACTGTTGTTGGATATGACATTGAAAGACCTTGAACGGGTGCTTTATTTCGAGAACTTTATTGTACTCGACCCGATGTTGACAGGTCTTACTAAAAGCCAGTTGATGACTGAAGACGAATATTATGAAGCCATGGATGAATATGGCGATGATAGTTTCGTCGCCGGTATCGGGGCGGAAGCCATTCGCACCATGCTCTCTGAGCTTGACCTTGAGGAACTGCGTGACTTTCTGAAAGTCGAAATCGCGGAAGCTACGACTGAGCTGAAGCCCAAGAAACTCGCCAAGCGTCTCAAAGTTGTGGAAGCCTTTTTGAAGTCTAATAATCGCCCTGAATGGATGATTATGACAGTCATTCCGGTGATTCCGCCAGAATTACGCCCGCTTGTGCCGCTGGATGGTGGTCGTTTTGCGACGTCAGATTTGAATGATTTGTATCGCCGAGTTATTAACCGGAACAATCGTCTGAAAAGATTAATAGAACTTCGTGCGCCGGATATCATTATCCGGAATGAGAAGCGGATGCTGCAAGAATCTGTAGATGCTCTATTTGATAATGGGCGTCGTGGTCGTGTCATTACGGGTGCTAATAAGCGTCCTTTGAAATCACTATCCGATATGCTGAAAGGTAAGCAGGGTCGTTTTCGTCAAAACTTGCTTGGTAAGCGTGTTGACTATTCAGGTCGTTCTGTGATTGTGGTCGGGCCTGAGTTGAAACTTCATCAATGCGGTCTGCCGAAGAAGATGGCTCTGGAATTGTTTAAACCGTTTATTTATTCAAGGCTTGAGGCCAAGGGTCTCTCCTCGACTGTTAAGCAGTCCAAGAAGATGGTTGAAAAAGCCCGTCCCGAAGTCTGGGATATTCTTGACGAGGTTATCCGTGAGCATCCGGTTTTGCTGAACCGTGCGCCGACACTTCACCGTCTCGGCATTCAGGCGTTTGAGCCTGTTTTG
>NYTN01000074.1 GCA_002683515.1 Rhodobiaceae bacterium | reverse complement strand
GTGTCGAAAATGACTATTACATCCCGACCTCTGCAAGACCATGCTTCTGGTGGCGAGAACGATATAAATTCAGCTATGCAATTAACGTTAACGGCTGGAAAAGTTGGTGATTTAAAGCCGACATCGGGCTCACATGGCACGCGCATAGAGGTTAGGGATCTATTTTTCGCAACCCCAGCGCGTTTAAAGTTCTTAAAAAGCGACCGAGCTGAAACCACAGCTGTTGGCGATGTGGTTCGCCGACTGGCCATGGCGTATCCAGAGGTTGGTTTTAGTCTGACTTCGGAGGGGCGAAGGAGTTTTGCAGTTACAGCTGAGCCTGATGTTTCAGATACATCGCGACTAAACCGCCTTGCTGGTGTTATGGGGCAGGATTTTGGACTTAATGCCGTGCCTGTTTCTGCCGAAAGGGAGACAGAAAAAGGGTATATGTGTCTTAAGGGTTTTGCCGGTTTGCCGACATTTAATCGTGCAACCGCGCAAATGCAGTATCTTTTTGTGAATGGCCGTCCTGTTAAAGATCGTCTTCTTAACGGTGCGGTGCGAGGGGCATTTCAGGATTTTCTGGCGCGCAATCGACACCCTGCAGTAGCGCTTTTTGTTGATCTTGACTCCTCGGAGGTTGATGTGAATGTTCATCCGGCTAAAACCGAGGTGCGTTTTCGGGATCCAGGTTTGATACGTAGTATGATTGTCGGAGCGCTCAGAACAGCACTCGCAGAAGCGGGCCACCGAGCTTCAACTACGGTGGCGGATACAGCATTAAGATTTTTTTCCGTGCCGTCCTATGGGCTTGGTAGTCGAGGTGAAAGACCCTCAGCGCCTCCCATGTTGGATATGACGCAACCCCGTGAAGTCGATGGGCAACAGGGGGGTTTTGCCCAAATTAGTGGTTATGAAGCGCCACCTCATGCCGGCGAAGCCCAGATTAGTGAAGACCAAACCGGTCAAGCCGAGATGGGTGGGAGTGAAAACCTAACTGAGAGTTTAGTTTCTTACCCTCTAGGGTTGGCACGCGCACAGCTTCACGAGACTTATGTTCTCGCCCAGACTGGTGACGGGTTGGTGATTGTTGACCAGCATGCCGCTCATGAGAGACTGGTTTATGAGCGCATGAAAGAGGATATGGCGGCCAAAGGGGTCGAGCGTCAAATTTTGCTCCTGCCCGAAGTTGTCGAGCTTGATAGCACCGAGACTGACCGACTTATGGCGCGAAGTAAAGAGCTTGCGGAGATTGGATTTGTACTTGAAAGCTTTGGCGATGGTGCGGTTCTGGTTCGAGAAATTCCGACCCTTTTTAGGAGCGCGGATGTCAAGCAGCTCGTGCAGGATCTGGCGGATGAAATTGCGGAGCTTGGGGCAGCACTTGCCATTAAGGAAAAACTTGAAGAAATATGCAGCACGCTTGCTTGTCACGGCTCGGTGCGGGCAGGGCGTAGGCTCAATAGCACGGAAATGAATGCATTGTTACGCGAGATGGAAACCACGCCACATGCTGGGCAATGCAATCATGGTCGCCCAACCTATGTGGAGCTAAAATTGGCTGATATCGAAAAACTATTTGGACGTCGCTAGTTTTTAGGCTTGCGACTGATCAATATATTTTTTCATTTCAATACGGGCAATAGCGCGGTTATGAACTTCATCAGGACCATCAACCAAACGCATGGTACGCGCATTTGTATACATTTTAGCCAAATCAAAATCTTGACTGATACCACCGCCGCCATGGGACTGTATTGCATTATCAATGATTTTAAGCGCTGTCTTCGGACCGGCAACTTTAATCATGGCAATCTCTGCTTGTGCCACTTTATTTCCGACTGTATCCATCATATGGGCAGCTTTAAGGCATAGGAGACGGGTCATTTCCAAATCAGTTCTGGCTTCAGCAATGCGCTCTTCCCAGAGTGAATGTTCATAGATTTTCTTACCGAAAACTTGGCGTGAAGCGAGGCGCGCGCACATTTTTTCAAGAGCGCGTTCGGCAAGACCAATTGTTCTCATGCAATGATGGATACGACCTGGGCCGAGACGTCCTTGGGCGATTTCAAATCCTCTACCTTCGCCCAGCAGCATATTTTCGGCCGGTACGCGCACATTATCCAACTTTACTTCCATGTGACCATGCGGGGCATCATCATAACCGAAAACAGTCAGGGGCCTTATAATTTCCACGCCGGGCGTATCGACTGGGACAAGTATCATGGATTGCTGTTGGTGACGGGGGGCATCAAAATCGGATTTTCCCATCAGGATTGTCACTTTACATCTCGGGTCACCGAGGCCAGAGGACCACCATTTGCGACCATTAATGACATATTCGTCACCATCGCGAGTGATAGAGGTTTTGATATTTGTAGCGTCTGAGGAAGCGACATCAGGCTCAGTCATCAAAAACGCAGAGCGGATTTCTCCAGCAAGAAGAGGTGTCAGCCATTTTTCCTGTTGTGCTGGTGTGCCGTAACGGACAAGCACTTCCATATTGCCTGTATCAGGCGCACTGCAATTAAACACTTCGGAGGCGAAGACTACCCGACCCATTAATTCGGCGAGGGGAGCATATTCCAAATTAGTTAAGCCAGCACCTAAACTACTTTCAGGCAGAAACAAATTCCAAAGGCCTGCTTCCTGCGCTTTGACTTTCAAATCCTCCAGAACCGGAACGACCTGCCAGCGATCATCTCCAAAATCTTTCATCTGCTGATTGTAAATCGGCTCAGCAGGATAAATATGTTTATCCATAAAGCTTGAGACATCATCAATCAGTGACTTGGTTTTATCAGAATAATCGAAATTCATTGGGCTTCTCCTTATTGAACATTATACTCAGATGAATGGAGATTTGATGCAAGTTATGATTGACGCCTAGCGGCAAAAAAACTCTGTAAAATTGTCGCACATGCAATTTCTTCTATCCCGCCGTAAACCTCTGGGCGGTGATGACATGATGGGTGAGAAAATAATCTTATGCCATGCTCTGCGCCGCCGGCTTTTTCATCTGCAGCCCCATAATAAAGCCGTTTGACTCGAGCGAGCGAGATTGCCCCAGCGCACATTGGGCAAGGTTCCAGCGTTACATAGAGATTGCAATTAACGAGCCGTTCATTTTTTAACGCTGTCGTTGCCTCACGGATGACCAAAATCTCGGCATGCGCTGTGGGGTCGGCATATTCTATAATTCTATTGCCATTTGCTGCAATTACATACCCCTTTGCATCTGTGATGACTGCGCCAACAGGCACTTCTCCTCGTTCTGCAGCGGCAACAGCTTGCTCAAGGGCTAGTTGCATAGGTGAAGTGTTCGGCTTGGCTTGAGGTTTGCTTAATGGTGTTACTGGGTCATTCATTAGGTGGTCAACATTCTCAGGACTTTCAGAAAATATAATGCTACATGGTGCATTATGAATAACAAGACAAATCAGGCAATTAAAGGCGACCGCATAGCCAAGGTTTTGGCTCGCTCGGGTCTGTCATCTAGGCGAGAGGCTGAGACGATTATTCAGGCTGGGCGTGTAACAGTTAACGGAAAAACCATTAATTCGCCTGCATTGAATGTTCTACCCTCCGATCGTATCACGGTTGACGGGAAAGAACTGGCTCAACCTGATCCACCGCGACTATGGCGGTATTATAAGCCGCGTGGCCTTGTCACGACTGAACGTGACCCGCAAGGCCGTGCAACAATTTTTTCAAAATTACCCGATAATTTGCCGCGTGTATTGTCTGTCGGGCGACTGGATATTAATACCGAAGGCTTGTTGTTGCTAACGAATGATGGGGGGCTTAAGCGTTATCTTGAGTTACCTGAAACTGGCTGGTTGCGGCGGTACCGTGTTCGCGCTTACGGTAGACCTGATCAGCGAAAATTACTCGAGCTAAAAAAAGGTATCACCCTTGAGGATGTTCATTATCGCGGTGTTGATGTAGATGTTGAACGCCAGCAAGGCGGGAATGTCTGGCTAACAATTTCGCTTAGAGAAGGCAAGAACCGTGAGGTCAAAAAACTTCTCAGCTATGTCGGCTTAGAAGTTAATCGCTTGATTAGGCTTTCATTTGGGCCATTTCAACTCGGCAATTTGGAAACCGGTGCTGTTGAAGAAGTTCCTCGTCGTGTTTTGCGTCAGCAACTGGGCTCAACATGGTCCGATATTGCAGAGGGGCGCGTGCCGCAGGTCAAACCGAAAACCCGAAGCAAGCAAACGGCAGACCGCCCAGAAAAGAAACCTGCACGGGGGCAAAATAAACTAGTTTCTAAATCAGTTTCCAAATCGGACACCTCTTTCAAGGCAAAATCGCATAAAGAAAAATCTCAAAGTGATAAGCCCCCTAAAAATCTACCCGAAAAAAATGTGACACCCTGGAAGATGTCCGAGACTAAAACGACATCAAAAAAGAAAATGCTAAAGCTTAAAAAAAAATGATCTGATATGCGTATCATTGCCGGAAAATGGAAAGGGCACACCCTTCAAACGCCCAAAAATAATCTGACACGTCCGACATCTGATCGTATTAGAGAGGCATTATTTTCTGCGCTTGAAAGCCGTATCGAGCTTAATGGGTCTCATGTTCTTGACCTTTTCGCCGGAACCGGTGCATTAGGACTTGAGGCTTTATCGCGCGGTGCGGAAACCTGCTATTTTGTAGAAAAAATGACTGCTGCTTGGGCTGTTATTGAAAATAATATTCACGTGCTTGATGCTGGCGATGAAACACATCTTTTGAGACGTGATGCGATTAAATTGGGAAACCACGACAAGCAAGCACCTTTATTTAATCTTGTGTTTCTCGATCCCCCCTATGGTAAGGGGCTGGCGGAAAAAACTCTGCTTTGTTTGAAAGAGGGCGGCTGGTTGGCAGAGGATGCATTGCTGGTGGTTGAGGAAGACAAGCGCGCGGATTTTATGACGCCTTTGGGGTTTGATGAAATCAATAGGCGCGCTTATGGTGATACAGAAATCACCTTGCTCTCATATACTTCTTGAAGAATTAAACTGCGCCAGCTTTTTGCGCGAAGGCCCAGCCTACTTCTGCTAAAGGTGGAATATTCTTTTCCATTTCACCCGCATGTGCCGAACTTGCAGTGCCGTCTCTGACACGCCCGACAATACCCTGCAAAATCGCCGCTAGCCGGAACATATTAAAAGCCAGATAGAAGTCGATATTTTCAATGCCGTCCCGTCCAACTGCGTCGCAATACATACGGATATATTGGTCGGTTGTCGGAATCCCTAATTCGTCCAAATCTCTGCCAGCAAGTGATGCTGACACCATGGTTTTAATCGACGGCATGTGCCATTGCATCAAATGATAAGTGAAGTCGCCAAGCGGATGACCCAGCGTAGATAATTCCCAATCCAACACAGCGCTCACCTCTGGTTTGTTCGGATGCAACACCATATTATCAAGCCTGAAATCACCATGGACAATTGAGTTCGCGTCATCTTGTGGAATTTGCCCCGGCAGCCATGCCATAAGCCTATCCATATTGTCGACTTTTTGAGTCTCAGAGGCGATGTATTGTTTTGTCCAGCGACCAATTTGGCGCTCAAAATAATTGCCCGGCTTGCCGTAATCGCCTAAGCCGATGGCTTTATAGTCAAGCGAGTGCAACTGGGCAATCGTTTTGACCTGCGCTTCAAAAATCGGCCATCTGTCTTCTTTAGCGTAATCGCTTAGGGTCACATCCCATAAGATGCGCCCTTCGACCATATCCATAATATAGAACATGGTTCCAATCACACTTTCATCCTCGCATAGGCAATAACTGCGTGGCACAGGAAACCCGACTGAAGCCAGCGAAGTGATAACGCGATATTCGCGGTCAACAGCATGCGCTGAAGGCAAAAGCTTTCCTGGCGGTTTGCGTCTCAGAACATATTTTTTGTTAGAGGTGATGAGCTGATAGGTCGGGTTTGATTGTCCGCCTTTAAATTGCGTCACTTCAAGAGGGCCCTGAAAGCCTTCAACATGTGCGTGCATGTAGTCTTCAAGATTTTTGACATCAAATTTAAGTGTTTCAGCGACTTCTTTTGTACCGCCGAACTTTTCCTGTCTATCACTCATTTATGACCCTTTAACTCCCTCTTTCGCGTTTCTCTGAAATGTCTCTGTTAGAAAGAAACGCTATATTTCATCTAGTGCGCGCCAGCCAATATCGCGACGATAAAACCCTTCCTCCCAGTCAATCTTTTTTAGCGCAGCATAGGCTTTGTCTCTTGCGGCATTTAAGTCTTGACCTTTAGAGGTGACATTAAGCACACGTCCACCAACTGCAAGTGTTTTTCCATCTTCGGTTCTTGTACCTGCATGAAAAATTTGTGTATCTGAATCTGCCACGGCTGCATCAAGCCCATCAATTTCTGTGCCTTTGGAATAGCTACCCGGATACCCTTTTGCCGCCATAACAACCGTCATCGCGTCTTCGTCGAACCATTCAAGATCAAGATCACTAATGTCCCCTGTTGCCGTTGCCATAAGGGCGGGGACAAGGTCACTTTTTAGTCGCAACATCAGTACCTGACATTCTGGATCGCCAAAGCGTGCATTATATTCCACCAGTTTTGGCCCGTCCTCGGTCAGCATTAAACCTGCGTAGAGCACACCACGATACGGTGTCCCCTTATCTGCCATTGCGGTCAATGTTGGTTGAATAATGCGCCGCATGGTGTCTTCTAATAAAGAAGGCGTAACAATTTTAGCAGGTGAATAGGCGCCCATGCCGCCGGTATTCGGGCCGGTATCACCCTCGCCGACACGCTTATGATCTTGAGCCGTAGCCAGTGGGAGAGCATTTACGCCGTCAGTGAGGACAAAAAAACTGGCCTCCTCACCTGTCATAAACTCTTCAATTACGAGTTCAGCGCCGGCCTGACCGAATGCGCCGTCAAATATATTATCAACTGGCTACGGC
>NYTN01000073.1 GCA_002683515.1 Rhodobiaceae bacterium | reverse complement strand
TTGACTTCCCATAGTCATGCTTCTCCTCAGGGAGATGAATATTCTTCACCTTCTCTTCCTTACCGTAAAGTTGGTAGATTTTCCGAAGAAATGGGTATTCTAGAGTCGGAGTGTGTTTAGTCCAGTCATCGCCATTCGAAACAAGTAACTGCGGCTTGGGAGCAAACAGTGCTGCGATTTCAGCATTATTTGTAACATGAGTGTCACGAACGTGAACCGGTAAACCACTCTCACACCGACAACCGCCGAAAAAATGACAGGACACCATGACGCACGGCGCTGAAAGAGTGATCCGATCATCAAGGGCCGCAATCAAAAACGACTGCGTCCCACCACCTGAAGCTCCCGTCACACCCACCCGTTTCCGATCAGCACCTGGCAACTCGAGTACATAATCGAGAGCTCTCACCGAATTCCAAGTTTGTAATGCCATGACTTGAGGATCCCAGCGGTGCTCCCACCCCATCCGTTTGGAGTCACCATACCCAACCATCTCATAAGCAAAGATTCCGCAACCCATGCGCGCTAATGCACCACAGCGATATTGCATCTCATCGCGGTGTCTTCCATGATGGTGAAGATCCTCCTTAGACCAATGGCCATGGGGACAAAGAAAGACCGGCATTTTATCGACGGCAATTTTGGGCAGATAGAGATTACCGCACAAAAAGTATCCAGGGATTGTTTCAATCCCGACATTTTCGACGGTGTATCCATCTCGCTCAACTCGAGAATGCCTAACAATCCGCATCTTGGTTTTTTTAGGCCAGTTCTTGAACCCTATCCCATCCCGGATGCCACCTCGGACCAACCCCCGCCTCACCTGCCAACTCTCCTGATCCTTGGCTATATCCCCAATATTTTGCAGCTCCTTCCGACTCTCGTCAAGAGTTCGGAACTGACCCACCCGCAACTCGCCCCACAGCAATCCAATTGAACAAAAAACAACTCCGGTCCATTTCATAGCCGAAACTCTAACTATTCATTCTCAATAAATCCAAATAGATTTTCACCTCAGGGGCAAACTAAACTCTGATTTCTTAATCCAATCCCGGAGCGATCGAATCAAAACCCGCTGACGGATCACTTTACGCACAACCTTATCAGGAGCTCAAAGTAATCTCATACTTGCCACAAGGTGAATTGGCCCGAGGGTCGGGGATGTTTATCTCAACTCAGGAACTGGAAGCGATGGCCAAGCTGACTCGCGTCCAACTTGCCACCTCTCTTCCTGGTCCAAAACCGATCTGTCTCATCGGGACTCGCTCCACTGCCGAGATCACTAATCTCGCACCATTTTCAAGCATCACTCATCTTGGATCCAACCCGATTCTTCTTGGAATGGTGACCCGTCCCGACACTGTTGATAGGCACACTCTAAAAAATATTCTCGTGACGCGGGAATGGAGCCTCAACCACGTCACGGAAGAAATCTTAGAAAAAGCCCACCAATGCTCGGCCCGCTACCCTACCGGAATCTCTGAGTTTGATGAAACTGGCCTAACCGAAGCCTACCACCCAAACTTTGGGGCCCCCTTCGTCAAAGAAAGTCCACTTCACGTTGGGCTCACTCTCGAGGAAATCATTGATATCCCTTCAAACAACACCAAGCTCATAGTGGGACGCGCGAAATTCATTAACCTGCCAGATCATACCCTCAGCGAAGATGGCTCGATAGACCTTCCCAAGCTTGGCACCGTCGCTTCCACCGCCCTCGACACCTATTTCTCCATCAATGAAATTTGCCGACTCCCTTACGCCAAGCCGACTTCGTCCCCCTGAAAAGGGACCTTTTTCTGAGGAGCGGAAAGTGCTACTTTCTGATTAAGAAGTTTTAATTTCATGAGAATCATCCTCGCTACCCTCTGGCTCCTTGTTCCCCTTGGCTTTGCCGCCTACCACTACGGCCCTGGACAAGAACAGGTCAAACTTGATCACGCAGAAGAGTTCCTTGCCCAAGCTAGATCTGCTGTCCAAAACAAAAACTGGGCCTCCGCTATTGAGTCGTATCAAAAGGCGCTCGCTAAACTTCCTAAAGAGAACAAGGAAACTTCGTTGCGGATTCAGCTAGAGATCGCCAAGGCTAAGATGCAGAACTCAGGCCTTCCCGAGGCCCGCGAAGAACTAGCCAACCTCGTTTCACAACTTAACGAAGATCCCACTATTTCGTCCGAGCTTAAGGAAGAAACCCTCTCTACTTTGGCCAACGCCCGCTACTACATGACCTACCTCATGAAGCTAGAGGGCCTGTCTGCCGAGGAATGGGAACCTGAAATCGAAGCCGCCAGACAGGAATATAAGCTCCTCGCACAGACTGGATCCGATAAGGAAAAGCACCTCTCTGATCTGGAGTCAGCAATCCGCTTAGCTCGTGCCGAACCAACCGAGCTTTACGGCCTACCGATTCCGAGCCAATGACAAGGCTGTAGTTCGGGCGGTCGCCCAAACCCAAAAGCTAAGCCAGGGAAAAAGCCCCAAGATTCCCGCGGCGCTGGTCAGGGACCACCGGCGGATGGCTCCGGCTCATAGTCCACGCATTCACTTCACGATCCTACCATCATGAAATTTAGGCATATCCTACTGCTTTCGCTTACCCTGATCTCAGCGTCAGCTCAGAAACCCACCCCCCTCTCGTTCACAACAAAGATCACCCCAGAAATGATCCAAACTTTAGAGGCGCGAGGTGGACAAACTCCCACTGCTAACCCTTCACGAATAGCCCCTCCTTCCAAAGCACCCCTAACACCCGAACAGCAACGAACTAAAATGTTACAGGGGCTAAAAATCGATCGCACTACCTCCGGGATTCTCGCCAACCGGCTTGCTGAGAAAAACGAGGAAGGAAAAACGACCACGATCATTCCAAACCCTCCCAAAGATCCCGAGGCCAAGCCTTTAGCAAACCCTCAAATCGAAAAGCAGCGGGAAGATAAGGCAAAACTCGCTACCTTCAAAAACGACTTCAACCAATTTACCCGCGACATCACCTTGGGACGATGGATCAAAGTCAAAGAATACCTCGCAAGCCTTCCTTCCGGCGATGCCACCTTGGCCTTCCGTCAAATGGTCACCCAACTCAACGCGCCAGTCACCGTCCGACCGCGCAAGGAACTTACCAGCCTAGGTGCTAAACAACACCAGCAACAACAATATCTCCGGCCCGAGGAATTCCTTGCCTTAACCGACGCCTCACAGAAGGCTCCAGACAACTTTGTTCTTCCCCAACTCGCCAGCTTAATCAAGGGTGAGCGAAAGCCTCCACGAGACTTCTTTGTAACACTCGCCAAAGGAACTCGTTATTTTGGTCTTGGCGACGAGGAAACAAGAACTCGCACGGCCCGTCTTTTAATTGAGGCCGGACACCTTGAAGAAGCTATCACATTTCTCCCTTCACTTAGGGTGGCCAAGGAGAAGAAAAACCACGCTGCTCTTAACCTAATAGGTCGCTACTATGCCGAATCCTACTCGGCAGATCGCGATGACGAGCACCTCGAAAACGCTTGGCAAATTTCTCTCGGAATTATTAGCGAAAAAAAAGCCCCACTTAACGAACGGGCTGAGGCCCTTTACCGCGCGCTCTCTCTTGTCCCTGATCTCGAAGACGGCACGGGAAGCAACTGGCTGACCCAAACATTCTCCAATGCATCTGCTCAGGGATTTGAAATCCTAGCAACCGTTGGAACTATGGCATCCCAAGTTCGCGAGCATCGCTCGCCGGACTTCCGACTCGAACAACTCAAGCTCCAAACCGCAGCGGTCGCAGCACTTACTTCCAACGAGAAAATCGACCTTAAACCATGGCAAGAAATCCTAACTCTCTACGTTCGTAATTGGAATGCAGAAGCCGAACGGTCCTACCGACTCGACAACTCAAACTCAATGCGCCCGCAGGCCCAAGTCGATGCTTATGGTAATCTTTTCTACTCCCGCTACAAGCCACCCACTCAGCAAAGCAGCTCACGAACCATTCCAGCTATCCCTTCCGGCGACCTGCTCCGGACACGCCCAAGCGAGCAATGGCTCACCCAAGTCGATTCCGCAGTACGACTGGAAAACATCATTCTCTCCGCTAAGCTCTTCCTTAAAGTAAAAGAAGAAGAGAAGGCATTCCCGATTCTCAAGAAGCTTGCAAAAATAAAGCCTGAGGAAAGCAAAGAACTGGTTCGCGAAATGATCCGAGTCTGGGCCGAGAACAACAACCCAAACCAAAAAAGCCGCTACCGATCAAGCTACTCTTATTACTACGGATACAACCAAAGAGCAGAGACCATCCCGCTCACCCGCTCGAAGCAAGAACGTAACCTCAAGCTTTTAGGTAATATGGTTTTGGAGGTTAAGGCCCTTGGACTTGATGAGAACTTTCAAGAGGAATTTGCCGATGCCTTCATTCGGGCCCACTCTCAAGCCGAAGTCTGGCGAATTGAAGCTCTTACATCCGTATTTGGAGAAACCTCTAAGCTAGACGCCGGCACTATTACCTCGCTACTCCGCCGCATGCGACAAAACCTGGCTCTTCTTTGGCCTAATCCCAAGCTCCAAGAGCAGGCTAAAACCAACCGCAAAGACAAAGAACTCATTGCACAAATCTTTAAAGGCTACGCCGCTGCCAAAAACCTATGCCTCGACGCGCTCGATCAGCACCCCGACGACTGGGCTCTGAAGTTACAACTTGCTTCGATTAAATACGAAGAGTCTAACTACAAGGCGGGCCTCGCCTCACATCCCGAACATTCGACAACCAAGGGATTAGCGCTTGAAGACCTCGCCAGCGCCACTTCAGATTATATTTCAAAACTTCCTCTTGAGGACGAAGATGAGGAATCCACCGAAGCCTTCACAACCTGGTTCTATGCTGCGCTGGGTTCCCCTGATCTTGCCGCACTCAAAACTGAGCACCAACCTATCCAAGCAGAATTTGCGAAGATCAAAGCTGCACTTGAAAGCATTCCAGAATCTTGCCGCCAACGACACTTTGACGAGTTTGCTAACACGCTCAATTCCCGCCTCGCAAACGTAAAAGCAGATCTCAAATACCGTTTTTTAGAAGCCGCTCTTCAGATCACCGGCAAGCATCAGCGCATTGAAGAAGCAGCACGCGTGTTTGAATACTATCAAGATCTAGTCACCGAAATCGAACTCGATGTTCATCTCGATGGACCTGACCAAATTGACGCTAATAAACCTTTTGGTCTTTTCGTCAATCTCCGCCACACCAAGGAAATCGAGCGTGAGTCTGGCGGTTTCCAGCGCTATCTTATCAACCAAAATAACTCACCATATTCATACAACTACGGTCGTCCTACAGAGGACTACAGAGACAAGTTCGAAAAGGGAGCTCGCAGCGTTCTCGAGGAACATTTTGAGATCCTCTCACTCACCTTCCATAATTCAAAGGTCGCATCCCGAACTGATGCCCAAGACGGTTGGACTGTTACTCCTTACGCTTACTTTCTCCTCAAGCCAAAGGGCCCCGAAATCGATGCCGTTCCACCACTCAAAATTGATCTCGATTTCCTAGACACCTCGGGCTACGTCGTTCTCCCTATCGCTTCCGCCGCAATCC
>NYTN01000072.1 GCA_002683515.1 Rhodobiaceae bacterium | reverse complement strand
AGGTTATGGCATCCACCACGGCCTATGTGCCCCAAATGCCATAGCATTGAAAAAGAAGTCCAGCAGTTATCCGGTCTAGGTACAGTTGTTAGCTGGTGCGTTGCGGTCAGACCACAAGCTTTTGGCTTTGATGAGTCACCCATCGCCGCCCTAATAGAACTGGATGAAGGATTACGCTTTATTTCAAATATTGAAGGGGTAGCTGAAGAAGATATGCAAATTGGCATTCGGGTTCAGGTAGCTTTTGCAGATACATCAGGTGGTAAAAAAGTCCCCGTTTTTAAACCCGTTTCAGAATAAGCACAGGTATTCAACCTTACCTGTTTTAAAAAGTCACATTAAAGGAAGACTCGCATGTCAAAAACCAACAACCAAGCAGCTATTGTAGGAATTGGTCAGACCGAATTTTCAAAAGATTCAGGTCGTTCAGAACAACAGCTCGCCGCCGAAGCTGTTATTGCCGCCTGTAAAGACGCCGGTATTAACCCTGAAGAAATTGACGGATGCATTACCTACACTATCGATAACTCTGATGAAGTTGACCTTCTTCGTTCTGTCGGGTGCAAAGAGATAAACTATACAGTTCGGTTGCCCCAAGGTGGCGCCGCAAATGCCGCAACACTCTATCATGCGAAAAACGCAGTTGAGGCCGGCGTCTGTGATGTTGTCGTTATATGGCGCGCCATGAATGAAAGGTCGCAATATCGCTTCGGTCAGCCAACTGTTTCGATTAGTCCTGACGCTAATGGATCAACTTTTATAGAATGGTGTTTTCCATTTGGCGCTCAAACTCCGGCAACATGGGAGGCATTATCCTGCGGGATGTATTTAGATCAGTATGGTGTAACATCTGAGGATCTAGGTAATCTTGCAGTCTTAATGCGAAAGCATGCTGCCACTAACCCTAATGCCTGGTTCTACAAACAGCCGATTACATTGGATGATCACCAAAACAGTAGATGGATTGTGAAGCCTTGGCTTCGCCTGCTGGATTGCTGTCAGGAGTCGGATGGTGGAGTTGCCATTATTGTTACGCGAATGGACAAAGCTAAAGATTTAAAACAAACTCCCGCCCGCTTGTTGTCTGCACAATATTCTTTTTTGTTCAACCATGAAATAATTTCAGACTTTTATGAAGGGGATATTACTCGCTTAGCTTTTAGCGAAAGGGTCACTGAGAAATTAATTGCTGACGCAGGCATAGCTCCAAAAGATACGGACATTGCTATGATTTATGATAACTTTACACCACAAGTTTTGCGGCAATTGGAAGGGTTTGGATACTGCGGGCTAGGTGAAGCGAAGGATTACATTGCTGATGGTAATATGGAACTTGACGGCAAAACACCTCTCAGCCCTAACGGGGGTCTGATTGGTGAAGGTTACATTCATGGCATGAATAATATTACGGAAGCCGTTCGCCAGATTCGTGGTACAGCAGCAAATCAAGTAGATAATGTCGAAACAGCCTTTATCGCTTCAGGTGTTGCCGGTGCAATCTTAGGTAAATAGGAAAAAAATGATGCAAATTAAAGCAGGCACAAAACTTTTCAGCGCAGTCTGTGATACACAAATCATGGTTCTGCGCGTACCCAAAGATGATCTTGATGTGACATGTGGCGGCTTGCCCATGCAAACTGAAGAAGCTGCTGAAAAATCTTTAATTTCAGATAATGCGGGTGAAGGTAGTCTCGTCGGCAAACGCTATGTTGATAAAGCCGAAACCATGGAATTTCTTTGTACGCGAGGCGGCGAAGGAAACATCTCAGTGAATGGGGTCGCGCTGGAAATTAAACAGGCTAAACGTCTCCCCTCATCTGATTAATCTTATTAAACCGGACAGTTAAATGAATATTCACCTCATCCTTCAGATGGCCGCAGACAGCATGCCGGACAGGGAAGCCGTTATTTGCGGATCTCAAAGACTGACATATCAAGACCTTTCGGATGCAGTGAATTCGCTTGCTAACAAGCTCGAGGGTGCCAAGAAACTCGCTTACTTAGCCGAGACAGGGACAGCGGCTCCGGTTGCCATGTTTGCAGCAGCTTTGCGGGGCATCCCTTATGTGCCAATAAATTATCGTCTAGCTGAAGACCAAATTACGTCCTTATTGGAAAGAGTTTCACCTGCATTGTTAATTAGTGATGATGCACCTGAGGTGAAAGGCATCACCAAAATTTCCCAAGTACAGGTTTTCTCACACGTTACATCATGGGATGGTTTCGCCCCCGATGAAGAAGGCAACATTGCTATTGAACTTTTCACGAGCGGAACAACCGGCGACCCTAAATCTGCTATTTTGCGACATGACAATCTAATGGCATATATTCTCGGCACGATTGAATTTATGAGCGCCGAGCAGTCCCAAAGCACTTTGGTCAGTGTGCCGCCTTATCATATTGCCGGCATCTCAGCGATACTTAGCTCTGTTTATGCGGGTCGACGCATGGTGCAGTTACCAAATTTCTCACCTGAAGCATGGCTAAAATTAGCAAAACAAGAAAATGTCTCACAAGCTTTTCTTGTCCCGACAATGCTTCAGCGCATTATCGAATATACGACCAGTAATAATGAAACGTTTGATCTACCTGCCATGCAAGCCATTGCTTATGGTGGCGGAAAGATGCCGCACTCTGTCATTGAGCAAGCTATGACGTTAATGCCGCATGTAAATTTCACGAATGCTTACGGACTTACTGAAACCAGCTCGACCATTTGTCTGCTCGACCCAGATGACCACCACGATGCCATCCAGTCTGGGGATCCCGCAGTGCGGGCGCGCTTGTCTTCAGTTGGCAGACCTCTGCCGGCTGTTGAGGTAGAAATCCGAGACGACGATAATGTACCCTGCGGTGCTGGGGAAGCCGGGTATGTATTTGTTCGTGGCGAACAAGTCAGCGGTGAATATCACGGCAGTGGTTCTTTGTTAGATGAGAATGGCTGGTTCCCAACTCGCGACAGAGGCTATTTAGATGATGCCGGCTACCTCTTTTTAGACGGGCGTGCAGATGATGTTATTGTTAGAGGCGGCGAAAATATTTCCCCCGGCGAGATTGAAGATGTTTTGATTGAAATGTCAGATATCAAAGATGTTGCCGCAGTAGCTGTCGCGGATGATGAATGGGGCGAAGCGGTCGGCGTGGTAATTGTACCGGCTGACATGACGACCCTACCAGAAATTGAGGCCATAAAATCCCATGTTAAAAATCAACTTCGCTCCAGCCGCGTGCCGACAAAAGTCAAATTCATGGAAGAGTTGCCCTATAATGAAACCGGCAAGCTTCTACGCCGAGTTTTAAGGGATGTCTTTTCAACATAACGATAACGCTCACGCCGTTAATTACGCCCATACTCTGCTTGCGGGTTTAAACCTGCCTCCCCTATCTGACGCAACCTTCTCTGATATACATCCGGCAATTAATAATGCCCGTTCGGGTGTGCAAGGCTTTCTTCCAGGTAAAAGTAAAATAATTCCGGTAGCTCTCGCAGATTATGCGGATGGGGCGCTTCTCGCCCTGAAAGACATCGCACGCAACCACACTTTAAAAAATAATCTACCCGAAAGTGGCGCGAGGCTACTCGGGGAACGTATGGCGTTATTTAACACCCAAACAGGACAGCCGGTATCAGCCGGTGGAAGTTGTCATTTATTTAAAGCCCTAGACGGATATTTGGCTATCAATCTAGCGCGAGATGAAGACACTGACCTGCTTCCGGCACTTACCAATGGGAAAGTCTCTGCACCCATCGAAAAACAAATGTTGGAAAATATATTAAAGGAATTCTGCATTGAAGACCTTATTTCCCGTGGTCGAGACCTAGGTCTCGCAATCGCACCCGTTACTCTTCCTGATTACAACTCATTTGATAATTGGGTTGACGTTTCACACTCCACAACTCCACAACGCCCTGCAACCAAGCCACTACCCCTTGTGGTTGATCTCTCATCATTATGGGCAGGCCCATTGACAGGCAGTCTGCTGGCTTCGTTGGGCGCAGAAGTTATCAAAGTTGAATCGAGCAAGCGTTTGGATGGCGCACGCCGAAATGAAAACGACCCTGCGGGTGAAAGAGAATTTTATGACCTAATGAATGGCGGCAAGAAATCATTCACCTGCGATTTCACAACTCAGAATGGGCGACAACAACTCCTGCAACTTATTGAGTGGGCAGATATTGTGATTGAGTCCTCTCGTCCTCGCGCACTCCGCCAGCTTGGTATTCACGCCGAAAAGCTGGTTGCGGAGAAACCCGGCAAAGTCTGGCTGTCTTTAACGGCTTATGGTCGTGGGATAGCAACAGAAAACATAATCGGGTTTGGTGACGACATAGGTGTCGCCGCAGGATTATCGTCGTTAATGGAAATCATACATGGGCAACCACTATTTGTTGGTGACGCGATTGCAGACCCGCTGGGAGGGTTGCACGGCGCACTGGCTGCATGGTCTTGCTGGATGAACGGCGGTGGCATAATCGACCTAGCTCTTTATAAAGTAATCGGCTTTGCTTTATCACAAGATCCATTTTTAAGAGACTTTAATAAAAGTGACTTAATCCATCGAACCTCTGATTGGACTGATATTATAAACATGTCGAACGAAAATCTGTATTCTATAAGGAATCCCATAAAGACTGCGCCGTTACCTGGGCATCATAATGAAGAAGTTTTAAGGAAGCTAAATGCTCTTTAAAAAAGTTGATTTAGAAAACAGTGTTCACGATGTTCGAATTCGGGGCGACCGGATTTTGGATATTGCTGTTGAGTTGGTTGCAGAAGAAGGAGAGAAAGTCATTCATGCCAATGGGGGCGCACTTCTACCCGGACTTCACGACCATCACATTCACATAAACGCGACTGCCGCATCGTTACATTCACTCAGCTGTGGTCCACCTGACATATCATCCGAACAAGAGCTGGCCGCCGCGCTTCACAAAGCCGCCGCCCAGCGTCCGCAAAAATGGGTGCGCGGTGTTGGCTATTATCCTTTCAAAGGCAATGAAGAGAACAATATTATTGATCGCGACTGGCTAGACAAAAACGGCCCGTACTGTCCGGTCCGCATACAACATCGGAGCGGACGCCTATGGATTTTCAACACAAAAGGGCTGGACGCAATCAACAACACAGGCACCTCACTTGGTGCTGATATCCTCAGTACAGGTCATATTTATGATGCGGATACATCTGTGCATGAGGCGCTGGCGTCTGATCCGCAAAACCTTTCTGAGCTGATAGACATTCTCCTGAGTTATGGCATTACAGGTATTACGGAAGTGACACCACGCAACTCACCCAAAGATTTTTTAAATTACTTAAAACATACTGCCCCTTTAAAAATAGCCGTTATGGGCCGCCCAACGCTTATTGATGTGATAGATAAATCCACTGCTAGAGTTAGTGTTGGGCATGTTAAGTTGCATTATCACGATTATAACTTACCCTCACTTGATACGCTTACCCAAGAAATTGAGGCGGCTCATGCTCAGGGACGCGGGGTAGCTTCTCATTGCGTCACCCATGCTGAACTGTTGTTGACACTTTCAGCAATTGAAGCAGCAGGTCCAAGCGAAAAAGACAGAATTGAACACGCCGCCATCGTTACACAAGATGCGCTGGATTGGATAAAGCAACTCAATATCGGCGTAGTTACTCAACCCAGTTTTATTGTCGCGCGCGAACAAGCCTATCGACAAGATATTGAAAGAGATATGCATGCCAATCTTTGGCGGCTGGGCAGT
>NYTN01000071.1 GCA_002683515.1 Rhodobiaceae bacterium | reverse complement strand
GAGAGCGGAGAGTCATAGCGACTACACCCGCGTTGTTGTAGTTACCTCCGACTACAGGATCGGCGGATTTACCAAAGCTTGCATCAATCGTTCGAATTTTTGCTCTGTCGTCTGTACCACCGTCAATTAAAACAGATGCACCGTATTTCTCGATGAATTCTGAACGGGCGATATTGCCACTGTTATTGATCTCGACCCATACCGGCAGACTTGGGTTTCTCAGAGATGGTACATCGTATCCGCGAGTACTACCACCACCGTCTTCCTCTGTCAGGTCATTGCGAACCAAGGTGTCCGCAATCATCAGTTCATGCAATAGGATCCATCGAGCCCTTGGAATTTGAGAAATTGATGTAGGTAACTCTTGGTCCTTATCAACTACAAAGGCATAAAATCTTACGTTTGACGCGCCGTACCATCCCCACTCAATAAGGTACATATGCGTCTTAGACAAATCTAATGTTTGTCTAGACTGTCCTGTCCCGTCTAATTTATCTCCAGTCCATTGTGATCTTGGAATGCGTGTCTCATGCTTAAGCCCATTACCTGCACTATTACGGTATAGAACTCCTAATCGATCACCTTTACCATCACCTGTGCATTCAATAAAAAAGCCATCAGTTGTATCGCCAACACCCCACAAGCGTGTGCATGATACGGGTGTTTCATCTGTCGACATACGCACAGCCAAGCTGACGCGTGCGATTTTCCCCGGTTGGTATCTATAACGTTTCTTAGAGGCAATACGCGCTCTTTGGAAGCCACCGTCGTTGCTATTTAGAATCAACTGGGCTGAGCCAGCTTTAATATTGTGCTTTACCTCTCCATCTGGAACGGGTGAGTAATCAGCACTTGCTCCGAAGAGCTGCGTCCATCGGGCAGACTGGGTTGAATCAACTTCAGGACGTTCGTCTAAACCGCTTACGTCATACAGCCAGTCATCCTTACTCAGTTCATAAGGGTCATGCAGTGATTGAAATGCATATGCTCTGGTCAGCCGCCTGATACCTAGTTGGTCACGATCAACTTCGGTTTCAAATCGATAGTTATCGATAATTGGAACCGAGACGCCCTCCCTTGGAAGGACGACAGGCATCGAGTCTGTAGCTTTCTTTTGTCCTGCCGGAAATGTTCCGTCAGCTTGGACCTCTTCCCCATTTCGGGTTACTGCCTTCCTCCCGATGTCCTCCGGCAGTTGATAGGCAGTGGTCATCAGCGCTGTCCCCAAGTAAGGCTCGCTTTAACAGTGTTTGTAGATCCGGGTCCCATACTTTTCGCAGCAATGACCAGTACATCCCCTGCCGTTCCAGAAGCTGCGTTAGCTTCCCTGGTTAGATACTGACGAGCAAAACTGAAGATATCCGTCAGTGAAACGGAGTTTGCGTCAGCATCTCCTGTGTAGAACGCCGCCACCTGTGTCCCACCTGTGAAGGATTCAATAGCGTTTGTAGGGCTGCCCGGTGAATTGACCTCGATTGCGGAAAGAGTCCCTGTACTTGTAAAGGTCGTTACCGGGCTGGACGTTGAGTCACTCATGGTGTCGGGGTTCTTGACCAAGACAAACTGAGTTCGTTCTGAACTGACCATCGACAAGATCAGCGGGAAGACACGCAGCAAGTTGCGCTTCACCTCCCCCTGATTGTTGGTGATGTTTTCTTTAATGCGGAGTGCCAGAACTGGTGAGAAAGCTCCTGGTCCTACCCCAGTTATCTTCGCCCCGTCCTCCGAGAAGATAGAAAGCTTGCTGTAGTCACCGCCGTCAATACTGATCTGAGCGCCGTATTTTCTCAGATATGAATTAGCTGATAAGGTTCCAGTCTTCTCAATGCGGAAATGCATCGGAAGTGTTGGGTTACCCAATGAAGGGTAGGCTATTCTGTCTGAGCAGTTTAGGTTGTGTGCTATCAGCCAACGTGCATTTTTAGCTGTTTCACCAGAAGCCAGATTCGCGTCAATGGGTACATAGAAGAGCAATCTTGCGCCTGTGCCGCCATACCAACCGTATTCTATTCTGCACATTACGAGATTAACTAGGCTCAAATCGTGCAGTGAATTTGTATCCTCTTCGCCAATACGAACTGCACCATTTTCACCAACCATTCTGTCCCCATTCCACTTACTGCGGGGTACAATCTCTTCCATCACCGTTGGTGAGCTTGAGACCAAACTGTAAATAGTGCCCTCGTCGGTTCTATTAGGTTGTGCAGCCATTACAGCGGCGTCAACGGTGAATGTTGCTGGATCTACTCCCTGCGCGGTATAACCGTTCAGGTGATCTTTGGGCTTCTCACCCGATGATGTCCGGCGAACAAAGAACAGGGAATTACCCTGTACACGAATAAGATATCCATCAGATGCGTCGAACATGCCAAACTCCATTTTTGCGCTGGAGTCGCGGCTCATCGACACACCGAAGCTTGTGCTTGTGATGCGGCCTGTTTGGTACGGGAATGCCTGCTTTGTGATAAGCGAGGCGATATTTCCGTTAGCTGCTGTGGGAGTTAGGAGTACTTCAGCCGAAGACTGTTGACTAATGTGATTAACCTGAGTAACCCTTGAACCGCCTGATGTAACTTCAGTTTTTGCCCAGACATCAGGGTCGATGTCGATGAGGTTTACATCATCAAAGGTTGCTAGCGGTGTCTGTACTCTAGGGATACCCAGCAAGTCATCACGGACTTGTGAAGGAGCCGACAGATTGTCGAGAATAGGTACAGGACTCTGATCGGATGCAACTACAACCGGAACAGACTTGTCGCTGATTGCTTGGCCTGCCGGGATAGGAGTTGTCCTGCCCGCAGTAATAATAGTTGTGCCTTCTTGGACAGATGACATTAGTTGTGACCCTTAGTTTGTACTATCTCGGGAGATACGAGGAATTACTTCCAAAGTTCCGATTGCCAGAGTATCCTCCTGATATAACGATACCGTTCCTTGTGTCGTACCAGCAGTAAAGGCAGGTACTCCGGCGTTTGTAGGCTCTATTTCAAATACTGTTGGGCTTACTATTACTAACTTATTACTTGAGAAATCAACACCATCGTAAGAGGTTTGCCCAGTTCCGGAAAGAATAACCTGATCCTCTGTTGTCAGATTATGAACTGCTGCTGTTGTGACCCTTACTCTGGATGTACTAACACCGCCAGGAGCTGTAAAGGAACTACCAGCGCTAATATTTAAAATGGTTGCTTGTATTGTAGAAAAATATTCACGTAGATCCCAGAGAAAAACACCTTGTAGCTCATCGGATTGATCAACACCGTTTGAAATACCAGATGGGGCAAACCCACGTTCTGTATATCCCAACGGGACATTGCGTCCAAGTGCTTCGGTTTGACGGCTTGATAGACGCAGAGAAAGCATACCCTTCGACGGATCTGTTTCTACGATTCCAAAAGTATCTACAGCAGACGGAGGTGTTGTTGAAGCGTTGAAGAACCGACGTATGTCAGCCACCAATACAGAATTCGAGTAGTCGTAAGGAGTCCCCCACGGTTTTTCGATAATGAGCTGCAACTCATCGAAGGTATCACCCTGTCGGACTGTTACAGCGATGTTGTCGAAACTCATGTCTACCTATCAATTAGCTTTTTAATAAGACGCTGCCTTGGTGTATCTTCAGGAGTGATAATTGGTCCTGAAGACGGTAAACTCTGCGCTCTATTTAACTTTAGCTGATGAAGATCTACAACCGATTTATAATATTCCGCATTCAGCTCGATCAATCGTTGATTGTCTTGCTCTAGGCGCTTGATGCGGTCGTGTAGGGCTTTCGGAGGAACAGGTTTCTCTAGATATACTGTTTTTATCTCAGGTTCTTTCTGCACATTTAGCTTTGCGATAGTTGCATCTTTTCCTGCGAGCGCAGTGTCTGTAGAGTTCTTAAATGACTGTAGTTCTTCTTCAAGTTGTTGTACTCGTGCTTCTGCTGCTTCAAGTTGAGAGGTGATTTCCTGTTTGTCCTCTAGGCTTTCGTTCAGCTCTCCTGCAATCCGCTTCAGCTGCACCCGTTCATATACCGTCTGATCAGAGGGGGAGTTTGTTGTTTTGGAATTAACACTGTTGGCTGGTGTAATGTCGATCTCGGTCTGATTAGCAATCCTCCAACGCAAAGTAAAGCTCGTTCGTCGAGTATCACCTACGCCTTTAAACCCAACCAGATACGTGATGCCATTAGGGGTAGGAAGCAAATCGCAATCAATTGTTCCATTAATAACGTCGACATGCTGTTCATCACCCTGACAGCCAAAGAAAGGCCTAGAGGGTTTGATAGCAAGAATGCCATCTCTTTCATCCTCGAACAAGAGACCAAAGACACGGGTCATGACTAGACCTCTCGATAACTAATTGAGACCGTGATATTTGCAGAGCCTGTTTTACTAATCATCAACTTGTCACCAAGGGCGGTCTCGAATAGTCCGAGTTCGCTTGCTTGAGTGACCGTGCCATTGACCGGTAAGTAAATATCTTCAGCAATTATCGCTGCAGAAGCGCCTGTTTCAAATTTGACGCTACAAGCGGCGTCTGCACTGACTGTCAGGCTCAAGACACGAAGTTTCTTCGCGCTGACTGCAGACACTAGATCAGAGGTTGCGGTGGCTGCAGCCTGGGCCACAGTCGCAAACTTGATGTCATTGGAGAAAGTGTCGTGGAAAGTTACAAAGCCGTCAGTTGTACTGCCCGATCCTGAACCCCGGATATAGGCATCATTTCCGTTGGCATCGCGTCCGTAGAGTGACATCAGATAAAGGACAGTAGGATCGTATTATTAGGGCTATTAAATTCAGCAACCATACTGAATACAAGCGTCGTCGTAGTCATAAATGGCGTTTTACTGCCACTATTCAAAACCGCTCGTATTCTAACTGTAGCGTTCTCAAAATCCTCAGCTGCAAACTCAATTCTCGGAGATCTAGGATAACCAATCGTCATAAATACGCTTTCACCTGGATCGAATCTTTCGACTTCATAGTGGTCGACCCTTTCGTCAGGGATCCCCTGAGAAAAGAACCCGCCAGGAAACACTACGTCTAGGGCAGCATCCGGATAGTTAACGGGCGCTTCCCACTCAACAATCATTGTGCGGGCCATTAGGTCTCCAGATTACGAATACTGAAATTAACTTTTTTTGAATTTAATGCAGGGTTGCGGTTCTTGTAATAGGTTTTTGTTGATCGTCCATAGTCCAGTTCGTCGTTACTGTCTACATATTCAAACTTGCGATCTGTATAAAGTACACCAATTACATCATATGATCCGTTGGAATCTTCTTTGACGGATTGGACTCTATACCGGCGGAATTTATTCTCATTAGATTCGTCCACCAGAATCCACATCTGCATGCTTGTAGGGACTGGAGACATGACTACTGGTCCCAGTATATTGATAGTACTTCCAGTGATAGAACCAACTGGATAGACCTGAGCGATCCCTGTACTTCCATAGACGTAAAGACGCAATGAATTAGAACTCGGGTACTTGACTATTTCTCTATCCGCGATTATCGATGTAGCCGTTGCAATTTTTATCCTGCCTCCAGATGTCATTCGTGTCTTCAGCGGGTCAGCAATCAAACAGATATCACCAGGCAAAAGCATTGCCCCTTCTGTTCCCACAGTGAACGAAACAGTCTCAGTGTTTAGCTGATTACTACCCAGGACGTAACGACCTAATCGGCGAGCTTGTGCTCGGCTTGTGCACCCCAACGCTCGGATGGTCTTTTGATTGTATCCATATCTCTCAATCGCTGCTCGATCTTCAATGCTCTCCTTTCTTTCGATGTAGAACTCACTGGGTTCTACGTAGCTGACCTCGACAGCGGTTGTTCTCGCCTGCTTGGCTGTGCCTTCATACACAAAGCAGGGTGCAGTTACCTCCCCACTATCATCCGTTTCCTGAATCGTGTTTGCCTCTGAATACAGCCTGAACTGCACTTTATCCGTATGTTTTAACTTCTTATCGATAATCACTGATACGTAACCACCTGCATAGATCAAGCTTCCTTGAAAGGTTGCTGCAACGGCTCTGATAAGATCTAAAGCATCCCCTTTTCTATTTATATAAGCGTTGAACTCAATATTATTTGCGTTGCAATAGTCAGCAGCAACTAAGAACGAAGCTAAGTCAATATCTTCTATACCGATGCCGGGTTCTGTGACGTCCTGAGGGTTATTGCCAGTAGTTTGGTAGATGCGCCCACCACAGCCGTAGCGGGAGTTTGTCAGTAAATCTAATAGTACGTAAGCAGGGTTATTGCTGAATGCGTAGCTGACCTTTAGGTTGCTGTCTAGGGTTGGTACTTTTATACCTTTAAACAGACCTTGCACCGTAGGCATTTGTGAAAATTCGCCCACTGTAAACTTCATCCCTAACAAGGCGCTTCTCGGGTATATCAGTTTCTCGTCCCACATGATGTCTGCTGCTACAAACTCGACATCACCCTTTACCCACTGGTGTGAGTAGGCATTAAGACCACCTTCCACATTTAAGGGTTCTGGTACACCGCCCTTATCAAGGCGGGTCATTTGAATGGCAATGGGTTGGGGTCTGCCCGTAATATTTATGGTATCTAGTTCGTCATAGACCTTTCTCGCTTTGAGCTGTTTATCTTCTTGTACAGTCTCATCTTTGATGACGTCACCATTGGCGTCTATTACTCTTATATTCCAGGTCAATACCTCCTCAGCTTGATCGGGCAAAGGCTCATTTTCTTTTGGAGCAGCTCTGTAGTCGCGGTAATTAACTGTTGGTGATCCGCCAGTTCTCTTCTGCTTATTAAGGATCTGGTAACTAGGCCCTCGAACAATTCGCAGCTTTAGTTTGTCGGCGTCGGGTTGATTGAATGAGCGTGTTATTTGTGGGTTCGGTTCATCCGCTTCGGTCTGGCCTAAGTTTTGGCCTACCGCCAAATGAAACCCTGCTGAATCTATATTCGTAATGACTCTGGTTGATTGATTGCCAGTTGTTAATGTAATATCTTCTACTGAAGTTGAAGCCGTTTGCAGGCCATTAAGATAGATATCCTTGCCGAAGCTACTTGTTGCCAAGCCTTCAATCTCGCCCTCTGATATGATCATCAGAATGTGACCGTCAGTTCCATCCACATAAGAGGAGATGATGGGCATTGTCTGGCAAAGAAATTCGCCATACAGCAGTGGTATTACAGTGCCCTGGCTTGAGGTGCCTGAACCACCTCTGAATACGGAATCATCTGCTTCACTACCCTCTTGCTTTCCGTCTTCTGGAACACCAGGCGCAAATATCCCTGCGATACCTGTAAAGATCAACGCCGCGCCAAGACTGAAGGCAGCCATCTTCATACCAGCCGAAATAGTGCCTGCAGCTCCATATGTAATTCCGAAAGCGCCCATAGAGACGGCTACCAGCAGCGCTCCTACCAAGATCAATCCAATGTTCTTCATGGAGAAATTGAGCGCCCCCGTAATGACCGGAACCAGCGAGAATGACTGGCAACCCAGACCTAAACCCTCATAGTCAACCTTGTTGTTGTTATTAGTAATTACCTGAAAGAAAATGCCGAACTCATGTGCTGACGTGAGGAACTCTCTAAAACCGGGGATGAGTTGACATAGAGCACGTAAAGCTTCATTCGGATTACGCACATTGAGGTTGTGCTTACGGCCAAACCGCTTACCTGCAACTCCTTCAAGCGTAATCTGCATCATGGATTCAATACCTTCTCAAATACTTCTATACCTTTTGCAGCCGACCATTTTTCTAGTCTGTCTGCTTGAACGACATAGACATATGATGTCAACTCCATATTCGCAGCTACAGCCAAGTCGTGTTCACTAAACCCTTTTGATCCTCTTGGATGGGAATGGAAAATGGTGTCGGGTAGGTGCTCTAAGTAAGTTTCGGCATCAATGAGAAAGGCCTCTGTTGCAACATCTGCCTTGTTCTCACACCGTATTACCTTATTGCCTTTAACGACACCGCAAACTTCTTCAGGTTGAGCCTGAATGGACAACTTTGCTATTTGTTGATGCAGCCTTTTAATCATGAGTTCTGTGCTGTAGGGAATCCTCCATATCGAAGGTCCAGTCCTTGTTGTCCAAAGTGCTGTTGGCAGGCGCTAAGTGTCTTCAAGCACCCATCGGCTTGACCACTCGTTCGCACATTTGGTCCTGAGTATTGACACTCCGGCCCTCTATAGGAGAAGGGACAGAAGTTCGAATACAGACGACGCTTTGGCAGAGTCAGACCTTCTACGTCAAATATCGATGCAAGCTCGTAGCTCACACTCAGCTTGCTTTCCTCCAACTTGCGGTTGAAATACCACGTATCCGGTGTGAAGTGGGCGTTAGTGTCTGGTGAGGAACCGTTGGTAGTGCCTACCTTTTGAAGAAATTTGGCATATGTCCTCATTCGAATAAGCCGAAACCCAATTAGATCATCGAAGTCTCTACTCAAATCTGTTATACCGCCGTCAACATTGGCAAATCTGATCTTAGGTGTAGGCAGTTTGTTACTCGCAGAAATCTCTACGCCGCCGAATGCCACTGGTACAGGGTTGTACACCACGCTTGTACCTTTTTCATTGACATAGGTGACTGTCTGTCCTCCTGTCAGTTCAGGGCTAACGATGTTGATTCGACCAAAGCTCCCGTTCGATATTGACCTATAACCATCAATAATGAACAGGGAAATTAGAGTGTCTTCTTTGAGTGCCATTAGCTATAGCCTCGTGCCTCTTCTACTATTTTGATACTTAGAGAGCTTGGCCTGTTATATCCAAAATTATTTGCATCAGGTTTATAGTCTTTATACGGTTGATCTGGCGTTCCTCCCCTATAGACCTCAAAGTTGCCACCCCCTGTACTTCCCTCATATATTGATAGCTCTTGTTTATAACGCCGATACTGTTCTCTGACAAGACTATCCCAATCAGAACCAGCCACATATAGCGATTGAGCCGCTATGCCTAAGAGAGTGCTATTTGTGTTGTAGGCAACTGGTGTTTCGCCAAAACCAGTTTGATAGCTTATCAATAAAGGGTCGTCAGCGGTTCCTATATCAGTTGTCCCGGATGATCCGGTACTAAAAAAACCAATATCGCCAAAAATTAAATCAACCTCTTGAAGGCCTAAGCCTGGAGTATATAAGACGTATTCGTTACCGCTTCCTTGATCATCATCATTCACTGTGTTACCTACCCGTGACGCCAGTGCCTCTGGTATTTGTACGTAAAAGGGGGTTTGACTACTCGACGTCTTTAGGGTGTTACCACTAGCTACAAGTTGATCAGTGTACGTCCAAGGTTGAGTGCCTAATAAGAAATCGTATTCGTTCTCTATTTGACGCTCTGTAACATTGACCTGTCCTGGATAACTTAGTAATTCTGTGGCCCTCTTTTTATAAAATTGACTTTCAGCCTCTTTGAGAGCTTCTATGGATCTCTCTAAGGCCAAATAGTTGGGTGTAGTCAAATCGACTATCGCCATATCAATAGTTGGATATCTTGCCATTAGCTTGAGTAGGCCTCAATCAGCCCAAATTGATAGATGATGTACGAAGGACCGTTTGTGCTGATCCCAGCGTTGTCAGCCGGCCCTTTCATAAACTGCTTCGTAAACGTATTGTCTTTCAGCCGATATCGCCGCTGTAAGTAGCTAAATGGCTTGAGGGTCATTAGAAGAAAGTCGCCTTTAGTAGCAGCTAACAAGGCCGATTCAAGGGTAGTAGCATCGGCTGCTGCCATCGGACGCGACGTTATGTTGTATTCCGCGATTCGTGAGTTGATACCGTCTTCAGCAATTTGCTCATACCCATCCCCAAATCCAAATTTACGGACTCGGGTTGTGACAGATTCGCTCACATTGGAGAGCAAATCAACGCTTAAATTAACGTCGGCCATTGGCTAACATACCACCTGATCTTCTTTCTTCCATGATGACTCGTTTTACCGCGACATCGATGGCTTTACCTAGTTTGCCAGCTTGATCACCTGTCATCTCTGTAGAAGTATTACCGCCTTGATCGACATTCACAGTGATATTTGTGTTTACAGCTCCTGCAGCACCTTTCTTACCAAAGTCAACAGGAATAGACTTTCCATTAGGTAAAGGAACGACTGCCTCGTTCATGCCGCCCTCGCCGATCATTGCGGCTGTAGGGCCGGTAACAATGCCGCCCTTAGCAAACTCCATAAGACCTACATTATCGACAGTAAGTCCTTGATTGGGGCCACCACCACCACCCATTCCGAACATTCCACCCAAGTCGCCACCACCTGTCGGGCCTCCGAAAAGGCCGACAAGCTGCTTGAGCACAATCATCTTGATCATGTCAGCGATGATCTTCGTAGCCATTTGCATGAAGCTATCCGCGATACCTTTAAACATCCCGCTCAAGACTTCATCCACACTCGCAGCGCCAGACATGATGTCGGCGACACCCTGTGTCATTGCTCCACCGATGGCCTGTCCCACGCCGCTAGCGACATCTCCAAGCTTTTGGAAACGCTCAAGCATTGCGTCCATCTGAGCTTGTTTTTCTGCGTTGAAAAGTTCAATTCGCGAGAACTCCTCAAACTTCCGTAACGTATCGTCGCTCATTGGACCGTCCTGCTCCAATTCAGCTCTACGCGCATCAATACGACCCTGAGCCAGAATTTCTGCACTTCTGAACTTGTCGAACTCCATACCAGCGTTCATCTGAGCAGAACCAGTAATCAAGTTCTGAGTTGTACTCAAAGTCCCAGCTTTTGAGTCTGCAGCAAGTGATCTGACTTGATTGATAGCGCGTTCTATCTCAAGAGCTTCAAGACGGGCATCTTTCTCTTTCGTAAATAGCTCAAGCCGTTCAGCAACGAGTTTCTTGGCCCGTGCTGCCACCATCTCCCGTGTTTCAGCGTCTTGCTCAAATGTTTTTGCATTCGTAACCAAGAACTGCTTAAGTTCTCGTTCAGCAATAGTCCTTCTAGCCGCCAGATCAGCAATGATCTCTGCGCGTTCGACATTTTGGTTATCAGCCAACGCTTCACCAAGTGCTTTAGCTTGAATAGTGGCGTCCTCGAACTGCTCGATCTGCGCTTTAGGAGCAAGCCGTTCAAGTGTGTCCTGTAGCTGCCTGTCAGCAGCAATCGCCTTAAGTCGTGCCTGAGAGTCTTGGATACTGTTTAATATTTCATTAACGTCTCTCTTGGCATTTTCAATACCGGAGATGTCAGGTGGGGTGAAATTCTGCGACGTGTCTAAGGCTTTTTGTAGAGCAGCATCATCAGGCCTGCTCATTGATGCAGCGGCACCAGGATTCATCAGGTGGAGAAGGGAATTACCGCTCGGTAGTTGTGCTACGTGGCCTCCACCACCAGGATCTAGTTCTGCAGAAGGAGTAGTGGCACCTGGGATGACAAGCCCTTCATCAACTCCGATATCAGCTGCAAAAACGGACTGGTCAAACCCTGGTCGTGCCCGGTGCGCTGCGATCTCCTGCTCAACCAAGTCTGCGAGGATTGCTTGGTCTGTGATATTTGTGACGTCTCTACCAATATTGCTGAGTTTAATAATCGCAGCGCCCTGCCTCTGAAATTCTTTAATTAGCGCGAGTGTGTCTTGTTTAACCAGCGATTTGTTTCCACCTCGGATATCAAGATGTGGACCGCTTGATCTTCCAGTGTCTCCTGTCCTAGCTACGCCACTAGCAGCTGCAGGTAACTGCGTACCCGCCGCTTCTGCTTCTTTCTTCGCGGTCTCTCCCCTTTGCAGCATGATTTGCTCATGCACTGCTTTGACATAGTCAGCAGCTTCCTTATCAATCTTTGCTCCTTGCTTTTTAAGCTCATTGACTTTTAGACCGATCTGGAACTTGTAGTTCTCGATCTCGTTCTCTAGTTTCTGAATTGCGAGAACACGCTGGCTGCGTTGTTTGTCGAGGTCGGCTTCATCTTCGTTCTTTTTCCTGGCATATTCAACAAGACCGGCCAGGGCCTCTGCCGATGCTCCTTCTTCG
>NYTN01000070.1 GCA_002683515.1 Rhodobiaceae bacterium | reverse complement strand
CCGTTTTTGCTAAAAATAGATGAGCAATTATGTGCAGGAATGACATTAATAATTCGAGTGAGGTAGCACAGCATGAACCTGCTTGCAATAGACGATAAAGGCGTTTTGACACAGCTTTTGGGGATTAAATTATGTTGACCGTCAGTAATTTAGAATAGGGTTTATAAAAAATTATACGGGTCAATATCTATCGCCACTCGAATCTGACTTGGTGTTTTTGTCTTAGACAACCAAGAGGCAATAAATTGCTGTATTTTCGCCTGTTTTCCAGCTTTTATGAGGAATCTGAGCCGATATCGGTTACGGATACGTGCAATGGGTGCGGGTGCAGGGCCGAGAACGCGCACATCGTCCGAAGCAGGTATCAAAGCCGCCAAATCTCTTGAAAAATTATTCAATGCTGCGATATCCGGACCGGACAGCACAAGTCCTGCCAAACGCCCAAAAGGGGGCATCCAGGACTGTGCGCGCATTTCGGCCTCGCGCTCAAGAAATATATCCCTTTCCCCGGCAATTAAAGCCTTTAAAACCGGATGGTCGGGCATATAGCTTTGCAACATCGCAATGCCTTTTGATGCCTCTCGTCCTGCTCTGCCGGACACCTGTAGCAATGTCTGATATGTTCTCTCAGCCGCTCGCAAATCCCCATTACCAAGCCCTAAATCTGCATCAACAACCCCCGCAAAACCCAATTCAGGAAAGTGATGACCTTTGGCGATAATCTGAGTGCCAATAATAATATCTATCGCGCCACTTTGAATAAGGCTCAGCTGACTTTGAAGTTCTCCGGTCTGTCCAACCATATCGGAAGACAAAACAGCGGCTTTTTTATCAGGAAAAACATGTCCAACCTCTTCCAGTAGACGCTCCACGCCTGGACCACATGCCGTCAAACAGTCAACTTCTCCACATTCTTCGCATTTATCGGGCATATTGCGCACAGTCCCGCATTGATGGCAGGCCATGATGTTTTTGCTCCGATGTTCAACCAGCCATGCATCACAATCCGAACAAGCATAACGATGCCCACAATTTCGGCATAAGGTAAGCGGGGCATATCCCCTGCGGTTGAGAAAGAGCAAGGTCTGTTTTCCGCGGTTAAGCGCATCTTGCATGGACGAAACCATTGCCGGAGATAACCATTGCCCACGCGCTGGTGGGTCTATCCGCATATCAATCAAAGATAAATCCGGCATGCCTGCTGAACCATGGCGGCTTGGGAGTTTGACAAGATTATACCTTCCATCACGCGCATTGACATAGCTTTCCAATGACGGCGTTGCAGATGAAAGAATAACTGTCGCATTAGCCAACCGCCCACGCACCACCGCCATATCTCGGGCATTATAAATTACCCCTTCTTCCTGCTTGAATCCCGGGTCGTGCTCCTCATCCACGACAATCACGCCCAGATCTTGCCACGGCAAAAACAACCCAGAACGCGCGGCAACCATTACCTTGACCTTACCCTCCGCAATGGCTCGCCATGTCCGCCGACGTTCCGACGCCGTCAGTCCCGAATGCCATAAAGCAGGAGGACAACCAAAACGATCTTCAAACCTTTCTAATAGTTGCTTGGTGAGGGCAATCTCCGGCAAAAGAACAAGTGCAGACTTTTCATTGGTTAGCGCCGCCGCGATAACTTCAAAAAAGACTTCCGTTTTGCCGGATCCCGTTACGCCATCTAGCAAATGGCATTGAAAACCTCTTGTATCGATTTTATCCATCAACATATTCACGGCTTCGTGTTGCTCATTTGAAAATTGCACACTGCTATAGGTAGGGTCAGGCACATCAAATAACGTTCCGGCCGGGAGTTCAGACTTTATCAGGGCGCCTTCTTTTTCCAACAATGTCAGGGTGGAAGTCGATACCGATGCTGCCTCGGTCAAATCTCCGGTTTGCATCGTCTTGCCGGGCAAGAGCGTAGCAAAGACCCTTTCTCGGGCATCAGTCGACCGCGACGGGCGTTTATCGGAAACACGCCAGCCAGTAACAGGCTTTTCAGGAAAAAGGGCGTCCGGCACACTTAACACCAATTTAAGAACCGCCCCTTGTGGGCTCATCACATAAGACGATACCCAATCCACAAATTTTCGATTTTCCTCAGATAGTGGCGGGGTATCATAAAACTGCTCAACGGACTTAAGCTTCTCTTTAGGCGGGTCATTTTCTTGCCAGGGGCGCGGTTTTTCCCATATCACCCCATAAAGTTTTTTTCTACCGAAAGGAACAAGCACAAATTGTCCAGGCACAATTGGGACATCTTGTGGCACAGCATAATGAAATACTTTGGGCACAATCGCAGCCAGGCAAACGGCAACAATTAGCATATCGTCATTTTCTGTCCTCTGCATAATGTTGCGTGTCCCATTCTTTGTTTTTATGGCATAATTTGGCTTATCATAAGTGAAGCTTTGATTTTGACCAAATGCTACTAGGAAAACATTTAATCTCATTTTGCGGTGTCTTTTTATGCCAGCCAATGCCGAACTACAAACTTTGATTAACGCTTGGCTGAAACAACTCAAGCAACGAAATCTTAGTTCACATTCGCTTGAAGCCTATCAGCGTGATGTCAGACAATTCATTTATTTCCTCGCAGGGCATTATGAGCAGGAGGTCACTCCGGCTTCTTTTAACGCGTTAAAAGCTATGGATGTTAGAAGTTTTTTGGCAAAACGGCGTGAGCAGGAAACCACACAAAGCCGTTCACTTGCTAGAAGCCTATCAGGTCTGCGCTCTTTCACTTTATATCTCTCTGAAAAAGGTTATCCTGTAAGTTCCGCTTTCAAGAGTGTGAAATCACCCAGAATTCCCAAATCCCTGCCAAAACCTATGTCTCAAAATGATGCTCTACAAATGATAGCGCTGGCAGGAGACATATCTTCACGCCCATGGGAGAATTTACGAAATCAAGCCTTACTGATGCTGATTTATGGATGCGGGTTGCGGATTTCAGAAGCACTGAATCTGTCTTATCGGGAGCGCCCAAAACCCGGTAATGTTTCTGTCCGGATAACAGGTAAGGGTAAAAAACAGAGAGATACACCTATCTTGCCGCTCATAGAGAATGCCATACAACAATATATCAAAGCCGTACCATTTGACTTTAAAGATGACGATCCTCTTTTCAGAGGACTTAAAGGCGGGCGCTTCTCAGCCCGACAGGTTCAAATGATTGTCGCAAAATGTCGCCGTTTAATGGGTCTACCGGATGAGGTAACACCGCATGCCTTTAGACATAGTTTCGCAACACATTTATTGGCCGCAGGTGGTGATTTGAGAACCATTCAAGAATTGCTCGGTCACAGCAGTCTCAGTTCAACACAGATTTATACTGAAATCGATGACACCGAATTGGGACGAATTTATAAAAACGCCCATCCGAGATCAAAACTTTAAAACCTACATATGTATCGCACGGTCTTCCACGGCCAAGGCCGCTTCCTTAACGGCTTCAGTCAATGTTGGGTGCGCATGACATGTTCGCGCCAAATCTTCTGCGCTCCCGCCAAATTCCATAGCAACCGCAGCTTCAGCAATCATATTCCCAGCCTCAGGTCCGACAATATGAACCCCAAGAATACGATCAGTTTTTGTATCCGCCAAAACTTTCACAAAACCATCTGTGGTATTATTAACCTTGGCGCGACCATTAGCCATAAAAGGGAATTTCCCGATACGGTAATCAACACCTTTCTGGGTCAGCTCTTCTTCATTAAGCCCCACCCATGCAACTTCCGGCGCAGTATAAATTACACCTGGAATTACATCATAATTTACATGACCTGACATACCAGCCAGCATCTCAGCGACAGCAACACCCTCATCTTCGGCCTTATGGGCCAACATCGGCCCAATAATGACATCACCTATTGCATAAATGCCATCAACATTTGTTTTGAAGCCGTTCGTTTCAATCCGACCTGCAACATCTAGCTGAACACCAACAGACTCTAAGCCGAGCCCTTCTGTGAAAGGACGGCGACCAATTGACACCAAAACCTTGTCAACCGACAGCGTTTCCGCCTCACCCTCAGATTGGGCTGACTCAATCGTCACTTTGACACTTGCCTTAAGAGGTTTCACCTCAGTTACTTTTTTGCCAAGCATAAATTTGAATCCTTGTTTTTGCAAAATCCGCTGGAATTGTTTTGACACCTCTTCATCAACACCGGGGGTTATCCGATCTAAATATTCAACGACTGTCACTTCCGCACCAAGACGCGCCCAAACCGAACCAAGCTCCAGCCCAATAATACCAGCGCCAACAATCAGTAAATGTTTTGGCACAGCGTCAAATTCAAGCGCACCAGTAGAAGACACAACAAGTTTCTCGTCAACCTCAACACCTTGAAGCGGCGTACTTTCAGAACCCGTTGCAATCACAATATTTTTCGTGTTCAAGGTCCGTGTACCCCCATCTAAAAGGCTGACCTCAACCTGACTGGGAGCGACAATTAACGCCGATCCGTGCAATGCCTCAACCTTATTTTTCTTAAACAAGAAATCAATACCCTGCGTATTGCCGGTAATACCATTTTCTTTGTACGTCATCATTGCTGGTAAATCGAGTTTCGGTTTGCCGAGTTGAATACCCATATCGCCCGCATGTGATGCTTCAGTGAACACCTCAGTGGCATGCAATAGAGCTTTAGAGGGAATACAACCGATATTTAAACATGTCCCGCCATGACTTTCGCGTTTATCAACGCAGGCAACGCGCAAACCTAATTGGGCAGCACGGATGGCGCAAACATATCCGCCTGGGCCTGAGCCAATAACCACAAGATCAAAATCACCACCAACTTCTTCAGACATTCTATTCTCCTAGAGATTTAATAAGAGCCGCTCAGGGTTTTCTAATCCCTCTTTAACGCGCACAAGGAAAGTCACAGCTTCTTTACCGTCTACAATTCTGTGGTCATAGCTCAAGGCAAGATACATCATTGGACGCACGACAATTTCACCATCAACAACAATCGGACGTTCCTGGATTTTATGCATACCTAAGATACCTGATTGTGGGCTATTCAGAATTGGTGTCGACATGAGAGAGCCATAAACCCCACCATTAGAAATGGTGAATGTGCCTCCCTGCAAATCATTAATCGCCAACGACCCTTCACGGGCTTTTCTGCCATATTCGGCAATGGTGGTTTCAATTTCAGCAAAGCCCATCATATGTGAGTCGCGAACAACCGGCACAACAAGGCCTTTATCGGTACCAACTGCAACGCCCATATTCACATAATTCTTATAGACGATGTCAGTACCGTCAACTTCAGCATTCACCGCAGGTATTTCCTGCAAAGCAACGACACAAGCTTTTACAAAGAAACTCATAAAACCGAGCTTGGCGCCGTGTTTTTTCTCAAACTGTTCCTTATAGGCGCCTCGAACCGACATCAGTTCCGACATATCAACTTCATTAAAAGTCGTCAGCATCGCAGCCGTATTTTGAGACTCTTTAAGGCGTTTGGCGATAGTTTGGCGTAGGCGTGTCATTTTCACGCGTTCTTCAAGTGCAGGCTGCGCTCCTGTATCGTCAGATCTTGCGCTCATCGGAGGTGCAGGGATTTCCAGGGGTGCTGTGACACCTTTTTCAACAGCCTCAAGCACATCACCTTTAGTCAAGCGTCCACCTTTACCTGAGCCCGACAATGCGGCGGCATCGAGGCCATGCTCGTCAACTAGACGTCGGACAGAAGGTGCTAAAACTTCATCTGAAGAGGGTTTTGTATCTGGCTCTTCTTTTGGGGCTGCAACGGATGCCGGTGCTTGGGTATCCGATGCTGCTGAAACAGTCGCCTCTTTTACAGGTGATGGCGGTACACCCGCACCCTCGAGAATTTCACCGAGCAAAGCACCAACTTCGACTGTCGCACCATCCTCAACGGCTAAATCTCCCATAACACCCGCTGAGGGTGCAGGAACTTCAATGGTCACCTTATCAGTTTCAAGTTCACAAAGCGGTTCATCTGCAGAAACGGCTTCACCTGGTTTTTTGTACCATTGAGCAACGGTCGCTTCTGTGATGGACTCGCCCAAAGTTGGAACGCGGATTTCTGTACTCATTTTAAGTCCTCACTCTTTCATTGTATCGGGTCATTTACATTGTTGCCACAGTGGAAAGCCTTATGCCGGTAATCTCTCTTTCGATAGTCTCTATTTAGATAATCCGAGCGCATCATTCATGAATCTTTCCATTTCAGCCTGATGGCGTGCCATCAAACCTGTTGCGGTTGAAGCAGAAGCTGACCTGCCCGTATAAACCGGCCGCGTATGCTTTGCATCAATCGATAGCAGTGTCTGCTCAAGATAAGGCTCAATAAATGTCCAAGCCCCCATATTTTTCGGTTCTTCTTGACACCAAATCATCTCGGCCTGTGGGAAGGCGCTCAGCATTTGCCGTGCTGCAGTCTCCGGATAGGGATAAAGTTGCTCAATCCGCATGATATAAACATCATCAAGCCCAGCTTCATTCCGCGCCTTGCGTAAATCATAATAGACCTTGCCACTACACATCACGACGCGGCGGATTTTATCAGCCTCTTTGAGATGCCCGTCAAGACGCACATCATCATGATCCCAAAACACACGGTGAAATGAAGAGCCAATGGACATATCCTCGAGCGAGGAAATGCATTCTTTGTGACGCAAAAGTGACTTTGGCGTCATTAGAACAAGCGGCTTACGATAATTTCTGTGGAGCTGACGTCGCAAAATATGAAAATAATTTGCAGGACTCGTCACATTGGCAACCTGCATATTTTCTTCAGCACAGGATTGCAGATATCTCTCCAGACGCGCAGAGCTGTGTTCCGGTCCTTGACCTTCATAACCATGCGGCAAAAGCATCACCAAGCCTGACATGCGTAACCATTTAGCTTCGGAAGAGGAAATAAACTGGTCCACCATAACCTGCGCACCATTAGCAAAATCACCAAATTGTGCCTCCCACAATACCAGTGCATTAGGCTCAGCCAGTGAATAGCCATATTCGAACCCAAGCACAGCAGCTTCGGACAACATGGAATTAATAACCTCATAGGAGCCTTGATCCTCTGCTAGGTTTTGTAATGGCTTATAACGGTCTTCATTTTGTTGGTCGGTCCAGACGGAATGACGTTGAGAGAACGTTCCCCGTTCACTATCCTGACCGGACAAACGAACCGGAAATCCCTCACGCATCAAGCTACCAAATGCAAGTGCTTCCGCAGTTGACCAGTCAAACCCCTGACCGGTCTCAAACATTTTTTGCTTATTTTTTAATTGGCGAGTAAGTGATTTATGCAAATTAAAACCGTCCGGCACTTCTGTCAGTCTTTCACCAATATCACGCAGCCGATCTGCATCAACGCCCGTTTCACCCCTGATAAATTCCTCTCGGCGCTTGCTCTCAAGACCTGACCATCGACCATCAAGCCAGTCAGGCTTGTTCGGTTTAAACTCATTAGCAGACTCGAATTCGGTTTCAAGCATGGCGCGGTAATTACTCAGTTGAGCGTTCACTTCTTTTTGAGAAAGCAAACCTTCTTCAACAAGTTGGCTTCCATAGACACCTACAACGGAAGGGTGCTCTTTGATGCGCGCATACATAAGCGGTTGAGTGAATGCTGGCTCGTCCCCTTCATTATGACCAAATCTGCGATAGCAGAACATATCAATCACAACAGGTTTTAGAAATTTCTGCCTGAACTCTGTCGCAACTTTTGTCGCATAAACAACGGCCTCGGGATCATCACCATTTACATGGAAAATCGGTGCCTCGACCATTTTCGCAACATCAGACGGGTAGGGTGAAGAGCGCGAAAATCTAGGATTGGTGGTAAACCCAATCTGATTATTAACAATAAAATGGATAGATCCACCGGATTTATGTCCGATAAGACCGGACAGACCGAAACATTCAGCGACTATGCCCTGGCCGGCAAAAGCCGCATCACCATGTAAAAGCAATGGAATGACTCTTGAACGATCTGATTTACCGTTTTCAAGTTTATAGGTATCTTGTTTCGCCCGCGCTTTACCCAGCACAACCGGATCCACCGCTTCCAGATGCGACGGATTAGCCGTAAGGGAAAGGTGAACTTTATTGCCGTCAAATTCACGATCAGATGAGGTACCCAAATGGTATTTTACATCGCCAGATCCTTCAACCGTATCGGGATGGGCTGCACCACCTTTAAATTCGCTAAACAACGCGCGGAAAGGTTTGGACATCACATTGGTCAGGATATTCAAACGCCCCCGATGAGGCATGCCAATAACAACTTCCTTAACGCCAAGGTTACCGCCGCGTTTGATAATTTGCTCAAGCGCAGGCACAATTGACTCAGCACCATCAAGCCCAAACCGCTTGGTGCCAGTATATTTAACATCGATAAACTTCTCTAAGCCCTCGGCTTCGACAAGTTTAGCGAAAATCGCCTTTTTTCCTTCGGTTGTAAAACTGATCTCCTTATCAGGACCTTCCATACGCTCTTGTAACCAGCTTTTTTCTTCAGGATCATTAATATGCATGAACTCCAATGCCAAACGCCCACAATACGTGCGCTTCAGGATTTCCAACATCTCTCTGATAGAAGCAAATTCTAAACCCAAAACATAATCGATAAAGATTTTACGGTCATAATCCTCTGCCTTAAAACCATAGCTTTCAGGTTCTAGTTCGGGGTGCGATTTTGGGGGCTCAAGACCTAGTGGATCCAAATCTGCCGCCAAGTGTCCACGCGCACGATAAGCCCTGATCATCATAATCGCGCGGACTGAATCAATCGTCGCTGACCTAAGGGACTCTTCATTAGGGGCTTCGCCGTTTTCGTTTGAACGGGTTACAATTTTTTGGGCAATCTGTCCGGCGATCTGAACCGGGGGCATATCATCTCCCCAGTTACCGTCTAGGGCAGAAGTAATCTCCCCATTAGGTGTTTCAGGCCAATGTTGTTTTTCCCAGCTTGGACGTAAAGTTTCATGACCTTTTTCAGCATCACCAAGATTATCAAAAAATTCTTTCCATCCTGGGTCTACAGATTTAGGCGCAGAAAGATATTGCTCATAAAGTTGGTCGATATAAAAGGCGTTAGCACCATCTAGAAAAGATGTTCGATGACCAGCCTCTCCGGTCACCATGTTTTCATTATCACTCTGTGTACTCATAAACGTAAACTTTCCTTACGGTCTGAAACAGCTAGCCGTTTAATATCTGGGACAATGTAGTGCCTAATGCTGCAGGTGACGGAGACACCGTAATTCCTGCTGAACGCATCGCTTCCATTTTATCTTCAGCACCACCTTTACCGCCTGAAATAATAGCACCGGCATGGCCCATACGACGCCCGGGAGGTGCGGTAACACCAGCGATGAAACCAACAACCGGCTTTTTAACCGCTGATGATTTTAAAAACTCTGCTGCTTCTTCCTCAGCTGAACCACCGATTTCACCAATCATAATGATAGACTCGGTTTGTTCATCACCAATAAACAATTCCAAACAGTCAATAAAGTTTGTGCCGTTAACAGGGTCACCGCCAATACCGATACAAGTCGACTGACCCAGACCCGCCGCAGTTGTTTGTGCCACTGCTTCATAGGTCAACGTACCTGAGCGCGAAACTATACCAACACTGCCAGGCCGGTGAATATGACCGGGCATGATACCGATTTTACATTCGCCCGGCGTTATAACGCCTGGGCAGTTCGGACCAACTAACCTTGTCTTAGATCCCTGCAACGCACTTTTGACCTTAATCATATCCATAACCGGGATTCCCTCGGTAATACAGACAGCAAGCTCAATCTCAGCTTCAATAGCCTCGAGAATTGCGTTGGCAGCAAAAGGTGGCGGCACATAAATCGCGCTTGCCGTTGCGCCCGTTTTGTCAACTGCTTCTGCCACTGTATCAAAAACGGGCAGACCTAGATGGGTTTCACCACCGCGCTTTGGCGTTACGCCGCCGACCATTTGTGTGCCGTATGCAATCGCCTGTTCTGAGTGGAACGTGCCCTGGCTACCTGTAAAGCCCTGACAAATAATTTTGGTTTCTTTTCCAACGAGTACTGACATCACGCGGCCTCCCTAACAGCGGCAACAATTTTTTCTGCAGCATCCTCAAGATTATCGGCAGGAATAATAGCTAGGCCCGAAGCCGCCATAATTTCCTTACCTTTTTCGACATTCGTCCCTTCAAGACGAACTACCAGAGGCACAGAAAGAGCAAGTTCAGACGCCGCCGCAATCACACCCTCCGCAATAATGTCACAACGCATAATTCCACCAAAAATATTCACCAAAATACCTTTGACGTTTGAATCAGACAGGATGATTTTAAAGGCCTCGGTAACTTTTTCTTTAGTAGCACCACCGCCTACATCCAGAAAATTTGCAGGCTCTTCACCATAGAGCTTAATGATATCCATGGTCGCCATAGCCAGCCCGGCGCCGTTCACCATGCAGCCGATTGATCCATCCAGCTTGACATAGCTGAGGTCATATTTTGACGCTTCAACTTCAGCTGGATCTTCCTCAGAAAGATCACGTAATTCCACAATATCGTCATGACGATATAAGGCATTGCTATCAAAGTTGACTTTTGCATCGAGACAAATCAAATCACCGGCACCGTTAACAACCAGCGGGTTAATCTCAAGCAGACTCATATCAGTATCAACAAAAGCTTTGTAAAGATTTTTGACAAGCGATACACATTGATCGACTTGATTACCGGTCAGTTCAAGAGCTGAAGCGATTTCTTGGCCATTTGCATCAGTCATGCCCGCAATTGGGTCAACGCCCACAGTTAAAATCTTTTCGGGCGTTTCGGCCGCCACTTCCTCAATATCCATACCGCCTTCGGTTGAGGCAATGAAGGACACTTTAGAGGTCGCACGATCCACAAGAATTGAGAGATATAGCTCACGTTCAATTTCGGAGCCTTCTTCAATATAAACCCTGCCAACTTCTTTGCCTTCAGGGCCTGTTTGGTGGGTAACTAGGGTCATGCCGAGCATACGATCCGCTTCGGCGCGAACGTCATCTACAGATTTAACGACTTTTACACCACCGCCTTTACCGCGACCACCTGCGTGAATTTGTGCTTTAACAACCCATACCGGACCGCCAAGGCTTTCAGCATGCTGAACCGCCTCATCAGGGGAAAAAGCAATACCTCCCTGCGGTACAGATACGCCAAAGCCTTTTAAAACAGCCTTGGCCTGATACTCATGAATATTCATTATTAACCCTCAGATTGAATTTAATTGAGCTGAGGCTAACTGATTGACCTAAGGCAGACAAGCTTAATCGGCTCGTTAAACCGCAAAAATAAGCTTTTTTTGTCGCCATGTTGCCTTGTTAGGCTATTTTTCATAAATAAAGTATTACTTATTAATGAATTGCAAGAAATTACTATAGGAGACCCCCCACAGCAGTCTTATTTCAGCTTGGGATCAATCTTTTGACAATCTTTAATCAGACCCTTTACTGCCGTAACTGATTTTCTAAAACCTGCACGTTCGGCATTATCAAGCTTTATTTCCACTATTTTTTCGACCCCTTTAGCGCCAATGACCACCGGAACCCCAACATAAAGACCTTTTTGGCCGTATTGACCGTTAAGATGCGCTGCACACGGCAGCACACGCTTTTGGTCTTTCATATAACTTTCAGCCATTTCAATTGCAGCGGCTGCAGGGGCGTAGAAGGCAGACCCGTTTTTCAAAAGAGCAACGATTTCAGCGCCGCCGTCGCGTGTTCGCTGGACAATTTCATCTACTTTTTTCTGTGTAATCCATTTCATTTTCACCAAATCCGGCAAAGGAATACCGGCAACAGTGGAATACCGCACAGATGGCACCATTGTGTCACCATGCCCACCCAGCACAAATGCTGTGACATCTTTGACTGAAACATTCATTTCATCGGCAAGGAAATAACGGAAGCGAGCAGAGTCAAGTACACCCGCCATGCCAACGACCATATTTTTAGGCAAGCCACACGCTTTTTGCAGCGCCCATACCATTGCATCCAGCGGATTAGTGATACAAATCACAAAGGCTTTCGGTGCATATTTTTTTATGCCTTCACCAACCTGGCTCATCACTTTAAGATTAATACTCAGCAAATCATCACGGCTCATACCCGGCTTACGGGGAATACCAGCAGTAACAATAACAACATCTGCGCCTTTAATGGCAGCATAGGACTTTGTCCCTTTAAGATCCGCATCAAAATGACTTACTGTGGAGCTTTGCGCAAGGTCGAGTGCTTTGCCCTGAGGCACACCATCAACAATGTCAAATATTACAACATCACCAAGCTCTTTAAGCCCAGCAAGATGTGCCAGCGTGCCGCCGATTTGTCCGCCACCGATAAGTGCTATTTTTTTGCGTGCCATGGGAAACCTCCATTAGTGAATTGCATCTTTCAGTTACCTTTTTTAGAAGCTTGATGCAACCCCGATACAGTCAACCTTTACCTCTTCAGGCCTCTTCAATCATATCTGCGCCTGAATTATGCCCGAGACTGAAATAGTCTTCCGATTGCATCTCATGTAACCTTGAAGCCGTTCGACGAAATTCAAATGCAGAGTCACCCAGAGGATAAAGCTCAGAAGGCTCAGCCTCAGCGGAGGCCAGTAATTTTGCCTTATGCTCGTAAAGCGCATCAATCAGATTTACAAATCTGATAGCTTCATTGCGCCGTTCAGGTGAGAGAACAGGGATATTATCAATGAAAATCGTGTGGAAAGTTCGCGCCAATTCAAGATAGTCAACTACCCCCAGATTGGCCGCACACAGATCCGTAAATTCAAATCGCGCCACACCTTGCGCCGAACTTGGGATAATCACCTCACGCCCTTTGACTTTGATATTAGTACGTTTAGCTTCCGCGCCACCCGTCATGCGGATAAAAGCATTATTCATTTCACTTCTGGCGAATGAGCCTAAAGGTTTGAACCAAACAGGATAGCCTTTCAGTCTGTCGAGGCGATAATCTGTAGGACTGTCGAGATACAGCACATCAACACGGGTTTTTAGCGAGTCGATAAATGGTAAAAAGCGATGGCGATTCAGCCCCCCCTGATAAAGCTCATCCGGGATACGATTTGAAGTTGCCACCACAATGACCCCTGCAGAAAACAATACTTCGAATAGACGACCAAGAATAGAAGCATCGGCAATATCCTTGACCTGAAACTCATCGAAACATAGCAGTCGCGCAGATTTTGCCAAGGCAGAAGCGACAGGCGGAATGGGGTCATCCCCCCGTACAAGACCTTGCTTAAGTTGCTGACGATAATGATGAATACGATCATGCACCTCCTGCATAAAAGCATGAAAATGAACACGTCTTTTTCTTTGATCCGTAATACTTTCATAAAACAAATCCATAAGCATGGACTTACCGCGCCCAACATCGCCATAAATATAAATCCCTCGTGGAGAGGGATTTTTTTTAAAAATTTGAGAAAGACCTGTCGGCTTGAGAGCGTCGTGTAAGCTATTCAGGCGCGCAACAACATCCGCTTGACCAATATCAGGCTGAAGAATACCGCTCTCAATCAGCGCATTATATTTTGCGAGAGGCTCCGAGTTCATAATGAGGGTTTACTGATATCGATGCCGTTTGACCAGCCCAGAAATAAGTCGCAGAAATGAGCCAGAGTAATTAAACCTCTCGGGTCACCATCATTTTTTTAATCTCAGAAATGGCCTTGGCCGGAGATAACCCTTTAGGACAAGCCTTGGCACAATTCATAATTGTATGACAGCGATAGACCCGGAATGGATCTTCCAAGTCATCCAGACGCTCACCTGTCGCCTCGTCCCGACTGTCAATAAGCCAGCGATAAGCTTGCAACAATACCGCCGGTCCAAGATATTTATCTGAATTCCACCAGTAAGACGGGCAGGATGTAGAACAACAAGCGCACAAAATACACTCATAGAGGCCATCCAGCTTTTCGCGATCTTCTCGAGATTGCTTCCACTCACTTTGCGGTTGCGGCGTATCGGTTTTTAGCCATGGCTCAATAGACTGATACTGCGCGTATAGATTTGTTAAATCAGGCACCAAGTCTTTAATGACCGGCATGTGCGGCAGAGGACGAACAGTAATTTTCCCCTTGGTCTCATCAAGGCCTTTCGTACAGGCCAACGTATTTTGTCCGTCTATATTCATAGCGCAAGAGCCACAAATACCTTCCCGGCAAGATCTGCGGAATGTCAGCGTCGGATCAATCTCATTTTTGATTTTAATAAGCGCATCCAAAAGCATAGGCCCACAATCGGCAGCATCAATCTCGTAAGTATCCATCCGTGGGTTTGCTGGGTCTTCTGGATCCCAACGATAAATTTTTAGTGTCCGAGGTTTTTCAAGCCTCTTATCGGCTTTGTGAACAATCCCTTTTTGGACACGGGAATTTTTGGGCAGGGCAATCTCAACCATAACTGCTTCCTTAATTTATTAGTAAACGCGCGTTTTGGGTTCAATGTAACTGATTTCATTTGTCAGAGTGTGTTCGTGTACAGGGCGATACCCAATAGTTGGCCTAGCACCTTCTTGCGTACTGCCGACCCATACCAAAGTATGCTTCATCCAGTCCTCATCATCGCGATCCGGGAAATCTTCACGGGCATGACCGCCACGGCTTTCCTTACGGGCATTTGCGCCTTCAACTGTCGTGACTGCCTGAACCACAAGATTGTCAAATTCAAGCGTTTCAATCAAATCGGAATTCCAAATCAAGGAGCGATCAGACACGGAAATGTCGGACATGCCCTCAACAACCTTACGCATGCGCTGGCAACCTTCTTCCAATACTTCACCGGAACGGAATACTGCGCAATTTTCCTGCATAGTACGTTGCATCTCAAGGCGAAGTTCTGAGGTCGGTGTGCTTCCCTCTGAATTGCGGAAGTGATCTAGACGATCAATTGCGTTTTGTCCGGCATCAGCTGGCATTGCCGCATGTGACTGACCTGGCGAAACCAACTCAGCTGCCCGAATGGCGGATGCGCGACCAAACACAACAAGATCAATCAGTGAGTTGGAACCAAGACGATTGGCACCGTGAACGGATACACACGCGGCTTCACCAATCGCCATTAGACCGGGAACAGTTCGATCCGGTTCGCTTTCAGTCGGATTCAGTACTTCACCGTGATAATTGGTTGGAATACCGCCCATATTATAATGCACAGTTGGCAGAACTGGGATCGGTTCTTTCGTAACATCCACACCTGCAAAAATGCGCGCACTCTCTGAAATACCCGGCAGGCGTTCTGCCAGTACATCGGGGTCGAGGTGATCTAGATGTAGATAGATGTGATCGTTTTGTGGCCCCACGCCGCGCCCTTCACGAATTTCAATCGTCATGGAGCGCGAAACAACATCGCGGGACGCCAAATCTTTAGCAGATGGCGCATAGCGTTCCATAAAACGCTCACCTTCGGAGTTGATAAGAATACCGCCTTCACCGCGTGAACCTTCGGTAATCAGACAACCTGCACCATAAATACCTGTTGGGTGGAATTGGACAAATTCCATATCCTGTAAAGGTAATCCGGCACGCACGGCCATAGCCGAACCATCACCTGTACATGTGTGGGCAGACGTCGCCGAGAAATAGGCACGCCCGTATCCACCTGTCGCAAGAATAGTTTCATGCGCTCTGAAACGATGAAGTGATCCGTCTGCCATGCACAATGCAGTGATACCAATACATCGGCCTTCATCATCCATCATCAAATCAAGCGCGAAATACTCAATGAAAAATTCAGTAGAATGACGAAGTGATTGTCCGTAAAGCGTATGTAAAATTGCATGACCTGTGCGGTCAGCAGCTGCGCAAGTGCGCTGTGCAATACCTTCGCCAAAATTAGTAGTCATACCACCAAAGGGGCGTTGGTAAATCTTACCTTCATCGGTTCTGGAGAAAGGCACACCAAAATGCTCAAGCTCATAAACCGCCTCCGATGCGTTACGGCAAAGATATTCAATCGCGTCTTGATCGCCAAGCCAGTCTGACCCCTTCACGGTGTCATACATGTGCCAGCGCCAATCATCATCACCCATATTGCCAAGCGCGGCAGAAATACCGCCCTGCGCCGCAACTGTGTGTGATCGCGTTGGGAAAACTTTTGAAATACATGCTGTTTTGAGACCCCGTTCGGCACAACCAAGCGCAGCACGCAAGCCTGAACCGCCAGCGCCAACAACAACAACATCATAAGTGTGGTCTATATATTCGTATTCACTCATTCTTTACTCCACGCGCGGCCGTTTAGGCCAGTGTAAGTTTCAAGATGGCCAGTACACTTGAGGTACCGATAGCTAAGGCAAAAAAGGTATTCAGAATAAGCGCCAAGAGTTTGGCCATATGACCATGGATATAGTCTTCTATAACGACTTGTAAACCCAAACGCATGTGCCAAACCATACTTAAAATCAATAAAAGCATGACAAGCGCCACAATCGGGCGAGACAGGAAGGCTGTGACGGTCACATAATCAGCCCCTGCATGGGCAACCATTGCACTGACGAAGAAAATGGCAAGTGGAATATTGGCCAGCGCGGTGACACGTTGAAGCCAAAAATGCTCCGTGCCTTTTTTGGCGGATCCAAGACCCCGCACGCGAGAAAGCGGTGTACGCATTTCAGACATTAAAATGCTCCCATGAATTTATAAGCCAAAACCCAGCTAATTAAGGTCAGAAGGATAGGTATCACCGTTGCTCCGCGTGAAATCCATTCAACCGCAGAAAGCTCAAAACCGGCGCCAGTATCCCAAATAAAATGTTTAATACCACCAAACATATGGTGAAACAGCGCCCATGTGTAACCGAACAGAACCAGTCGTCCTATCCAACTTCCTGCGACGCCCTGAAAAAGGGCAAAAGCTTCAGGCCCGGTTGCAGCCGCCATTAACCACCAAACAAGCAATAAAGTACCCGCGTAAAGAGCGACACCTGTTGCACGATGCAAAATGGATAAAAACATTGTCAGCGTCCAGCGATAAATCTGGATATGAGGCGAAAGCGGCCGCTGATGGATTTCTCCGTTAACTGTTTTGTCTGATGTATCTGACATTATAACTTCCTAAGTTCGCCCACCAATTATACTCTTCACATTTGATAATGTCATCCTCGCCAGTGCGACAGGTCGGCGCAGGGATCTAGATCAAAAATGTAGCGTTAAAGTAACTTTTAAGTGGCTTTCAGGTCTCCAATAACTTTATAGCCGCTGCAATAGCAACAATGCGCTTTGCCTTTTCCAGATGCAGTAATTCCGTCATTTTTCCATTCACTTTTATCACGCCCTTACCGGCATTTTCTGGATTCTCAAAAGCATTAATAATATGTTCAGCTTCACTAATTTCTTCTGATGTGGGTGCGAAAAGCGTATTTGCGGTTTCAATCTGATTAGGGTGTATCAAGGTCTTTCCGTCAAAACCAAGTGCCGTACCATGTTCACACTCCCGACCCAGACCATCAAGGTCAGCGATGACATTAAACACCCCATCAAGAACGCTGATATTATAGGCACGCGCCGCCGTCACCATTTTGGAAAGGGCATAGAGCATCCCATCTCGTCTGACATGACGATCGGATGTCACCCCAATCTGCATGTCTTTCGCTAAATCGTTCGTGCCAGCAATAAGGCAGGTAACCCTTGGATGCGCCGCAATATCGGGACAATTTAAAACTGCATGGGGAGTTTCAATCATTACCCAAAGAGGCAACTCAGCCGGTAAGCCTGAAATATCTAGATCTGCCTTGCCGTTTATTTTTGGCAATAATATCGCATCCGGCATCTCATTACTTGGGAGTTCTGCAAGTGCTACAATATCTGCCTGGCCAAAATTTTCCGATGAATCATTTATCCGGACAATCCGTTCTCGACTACCAAAACCACCCTCACGCAGATGCGACACGGCTGTGTCACGCGCAAGCTGTTTATCATCCGGTGAGACCGCGTCTTCAAGGTCAATAATGATACAATCTGCACGAAGAGACCGCGCCTTTATTAGCGCCCTATCATTACTTCCCGGCATAAAGAGCGCACTGCGCCTTGGACGAAGACGGGTGTCGTACAAATTCATTTTAGGTTTTGGCCTTTAAGTGACGTTCGACAAGTTCCTCAGCGATTTGAACAGCATTCAAAGCCGCGCCTTTTCTTAAATTGTCGGAAACCACCCAAATATTCAGGCCGTTTTCGACAGTCGGGTCTTTACGAATACGCGATACAAAAGTCGCATAATCACCCACACATTCAACCGGCGTGACATAACCACCATCTTCTCTTTTATCGACAACCAGCAAACTAGGGGCTTCTCGTAGAGCTTCGCGCGCCTGTTTCTCGTCAATCGGCTCGGCGAACTCAATCGTCACTGCTTCTGAATGCCCGACAAATACAGGCACACGAACACAGGTCGCGGTCATCTCAATGGCTGAATCGAGAATTTTTTTCGTCTCAACAACCATTTTCCATTCTTCTTTGGTACTTCCGTCATCCATAAAAACATCAATATGAGGAATGACATTAAAAGCAATCTGTTTGGTGAAGTTCTCCTTCACCATCTCATCATTCACAAAAATGCCCCGAGTTTGGGTGAATAATTCATCCATGGCGGCATTACCTGCACCTGAAACGGATTGATAAGTCGACACCACAACGCGTTTGATTTGGGCAATGTCGTGGAGAGGTTTTAAGGCAACCACCAGTTGAGCAGTTGAACAATTTGGATTGGCGATAATATTTTTCTTTGAGTAGTCCGCCAATGCTTCAGGATTAACTTCAGGGACAATCAATGGAACATCTTCATCCATGCGGTAGAGCGAACTGTTATCAATGACGATACAACCTGCAGCTGTAGCTTTAGGCGCAAATTCTTTTGTTGCGGTAGAACCGCAAGCAAACAACGCGATATCGGCTTTTGACCAATCAAAGTGTTCCATAGCGGAAGCTTTAAGTGTCTTGTCACCAAAACTTATTTCTCTGCCCTGTGAACGGCGAGACGCCAACCCGAAAACTTCTGTCGCTGGAAAGCCGCGTTCTGACAAAATATTCAGAATTTCTCTGCCGACATTTCCGGTCGCACCGGCAATAGCAATACGATAGCCCATTATGAATATTGCTCCTGCAACTCATTCAACGACGCTAATATCGCATCGCCCATTCCCACAGTGCCGACTTTTTCCATGCCGAGTTGCATAATATCTCCACATCGAACGCCCTTATCCAAAACATGCGTTACGGAAGCTTCCAGAAGATCTGCGTCTTGGCCAAGGTTGAAACTATATCTCAGCGCCATTGCAAAAGACATGATTGTCGCAATCGGATTGGCAATGCCTTGTCCAGCAATGTCAGGCGCAGAACCGTGTACGGGTTCATACATGGCTTTGGAACGGCCTTCATCATCTGCCGCGCCGAGCGCCGCAGATGGCAACATGCCAAGTGAGCCAGTTAACATCGCAGCCACATCCGATAATAAGTCGCCAAACAGATTATCCGTCACCAACACATCATATTGCTTCGGATTACGAACAAGTTGCATGGCACAATTATCAGCCAGCACATGCTCAAGCTCAAGTTCGGGAAACTCATTACCGATGATGCGGGTGACTTCCTCATTCCAAAGAAGGCCACTTTCCATTACATTTCGTTTTTCAGCGGAAGCCAGTCGCTTGTCTCGTTTCATGGCGAGGTCACCGGCGACACGAGCAATACGTTCAATTTCGTATGTCTCATAGACCTGAGTGTTCACTCCCCGTCTCTGACCGTTACCAAGATCTTCAATCCCGCGCGGCTCACCGAAATAAACCCCGCCAGTCAATTCACGCACAATCAGAATATCCAGACCTTCAATAATATCGCGCTTTAATGAAGACGCATCAGCAAGGGCTGAAAAGCAAATTGCTGGGCGTAAGTTAGCAAACAGCCCCAATTCACCACGCAACCTTAAAAGACCTGCTTCGGGGCGCACATCATAGGCGACACCATCCCATTGAGGCCCGCCGACAGCACCAAGCATTACTGCGTCGGATTGATGTGCTTTTTCCATCGCACCATCGGATATCGCCTGACCATGTGCATCATAGGCACAGCCTCCAACAAGATCTTCATCTATGGTGACATCAAATCCACGCTGTGTGCCGAACCAGTCAATGATACGTCGCACTTCAGCCATTACTTCCGTACCTATACCATCGCCCGGAAGCATTAATATTTTACCCATGAGGTTACCTCTTATTAAAAGCTAGATTTTCTAGAATTAAATGTGTCTAGACCCATCTAAGACTTATTTAACACCATGCAAGTTGATTACGTTCGGCTTCAAAAGCGTCAATTTTTTCACTTTTTTTCAAGGTCAGTCCAATATCGTCCAAACCTTCTATCAGACAATGTTTTCTGAATGGATCAACACCGAAAGCAATCGCTTCACCATTTGGGCGCGTAATGGTTTGCCCCTCGAGATTGATCGACAGCACTGTGCCATTGCCATGCTTGGCATCGGACATTAGTTTGTCGACTTCAGCCTGCGGCAGTGCAATTGGCAAAATGCCGTTCTTGAAACAATTATTGAAGAAAATATCGGCAAAGCTCGGCGCGATTACACAACGGAAGCCAAAATCCAGCAATGCCCAAGGCGCATGCTCGCGGCTAGACCCACAGCCGAAATTATCGCCGGCAACCAGAATTTGCGACTGACGATAATCCGGCTGATTAAGAACAAAATCTTCAATTTCAGACCCGTCAGGACGAAAGCGCATTTCATCAAAAACATTGGCACCCAAACCGGAGCGCTTAATTGTTTTCAAAAACTGCTTTGGCACAATCATATCCGTATCAACATTGATCATATCAAGCGGAGCGACAATGCCTTCAAAGGTTGTAAATTTTTCCATTAGCATAGCCTCCGATTAAAAGTCACGAATATCGACAAAATGACCGCGAATGGCGGCTGCGGCCGCCATAGCAGGCGAAACGAGATGCGTCCGACCTTCACGACCCTGACGCCCCTCAAAATTTCTGTTCGACGTCGACGCACAACGCTCCTGCGGTGATAGTTTATCCGCATTCATCGCCAGACACATAGAACATCCCGGATCACGCCATTCAAAACCGGCATCGAGGAAAACCTTATCTAGACCTTCTTCTTCAGCCTGCTTTTTGACGAGACCAGAACCCGGCACAACCATCGCGTTAACTCGGTCAGACACTTTTTTGCCTTCAACCACTTTTGCGGCAGCGCGGAGATCCTCAATCCGGCTATTGGTGCAAGACCCAATAAAAACGCGGTCTATCTCAATTGACTGGACCGGCATATCCGCCTCCAGCCCCATGTAGGCCAGCGCACGTTCGGTTGCCTTGCGACGCGCTTCATTGTCAATCGCGGCAGGATCAGGGACGCGGCCATTGATGGAAATCACATCCTGAGGGCTTGTTCCCCATGTGACGAGTGGCGGCAAATTAGCCGCATCAATTGTAATTTCTTGGTCAAAAACAGCATCAGAGTCAGAACGCAATGTTTGCCAATAAGCGACAGCAGAGTCCCAGTCTGCGCCTTTTGGCGCTCTTGGTCTGTCTTTTAAATACTCAAATGTCTTTTCATCCGGCGCAATCAGTCCGGCGCGCGCTCCCGCCTCAATGGACATGTTACAGAGCGTCATCCGCCCTTCCATTGTAAGTGCTTCAATTGCAGGGCCGGCATACTCAAGAACATAGCCTGTACCACCAGCCGTACCGATTTCTCCAATCACGGCAAGAGCGATATCTTTCGCAGTGATATAATCGGGCGCATCTCCAACGACATTGACGCGGAAATTTTTCGCTTTGCGTTGTGCCAAAGTCTGCGTGGCAAGCACATGCTCAACCTCAGAGGTACCAATACCATGAGCGAGGGCACCAAACGCACCATGTGTCGAGGTATGGCTATCGCCACAAACAATGGTCAGGCCCGGCATGGTAAACCCTTCTTCAGGACCAGTGACATGCACAATACCCTGACGCAAATCCATCATACCAATATGGTCAATGCCGAATTCAGCACAGTTTTTTTCAAGTGTCTCGATTTGAATACGGCTTTGCTCGTCTTCAATGGCTTCAACACCACCGGCGCGGTTGGTTGTCGGAATGTTATGATCAGCTACAGCAAGCGTTTTGGATGGCACGCGAACCTGACGACCGGACATTCTCAACCCTTCAAAAGCTTGCGGGCTGGTGACCTCATGAATGAGGTGCCTATCAATGTAAAGAAGGCAATTGCCATCGTCTTGTTCATCGACAAGATGCGCCTGCCAGATTTTATCATAGAGCGTTGTATGAGACATGAGTTCACCTCTCCAAAACAGCCCTGAATTGAATGAAATTTAACGGCCAGGGCATAAACTAAAAGATGCCACACTGAATGGCATTCAAGAAATCAGGGGCTTATTCAGCACCGCCATCTGTAGTGGTTGCTTCAGCCGAGTCGACTTTGGATTCTTTTTGCGCTGGCTGGGTATCTACAGCAACATTTTCTGTGACTTTACGAGCTGTCCGACGCTCGGTAATTCTGGCTGCTTTACCAGTCAATCCGCGCAGATAATAAAGTTTTGCGCGACGAACACGTCCACGACGAACCACCTCAATGCTATCAACCAGTGGGCTGTAAATTGGAAAAACTCGCTCAACACCTTCACCGTAGCTAATTTTGCGCACAGTAAAGCTGGCATTGAGGCCACTGCCGGAGCGGGCAATACACACACCTTCATAGGCCTGAATACGCTCGCGTGTGCCTTCTTTAACTTTAACATTCACCTTTAGCGTGTCACCAGCTTGGAAATCCGGCACGTTTTTATCACCAGCAATTTCTGCAATATGTTCGCGGTTCAGTTCATCAATCAAGTTCATGGCATCATCCATTATAAACTGGCTTAATATGGCCTATAAGACCCCTAAAAAACCAAGCCGAGTATGTTAATTACATTTTATCGGCAAATAAGAGTAACGGTCATTGGAACATTGTTCCTAACCGGATGGGGGCAATTACCACGGAAACTCAACCTTGTCACCCCTTTTTGCCCATAAAAACAGCTAATTTCACTATATAAATATAAGATGGATATAATAGACGTTGAAATCGGTAAAATTCACCCGATTAGGGCTTTTTTTTGAACATTTCCCACAAATCTGGTCGTCTTTCGCGGGTTATCTGTTCTGACATCTCTTGTCGCCACGCATCAACTTTGACGTGATCACCAGAGGTAAGAATTTCGGGAATATTATGCCCTTCAAACTCAGCCGGGCGCGTATAGTGGGGATATTCCAATAAGCCGGCTGAAAAACTTTCATCTTCACCCGAACGCGCATCACCCATGACGCCGGGGCGCAGACGCAAAGCCGCATCCAGCACGACCTGCGCGGCAACCTCCCCGCCGGACAATACATAATCACCAAGGCTCACTTCCTCAACTGTGCGTGTGTCGTAAAAACGTTCATCCACACCTTCAAAACGTGAGCAAAAAACTATAAGCCCCGGGCCGTCTGCCAACTCCTGAACCCGTTTCTGGGTAAGAGGTTTGCCGCGTGGGGTCATGGCCATAACCGGTAAACCGGGATGAGCCGCAATTGCCGCATCATAGGCCGCAGCCGCTATATCAGCGCGTAAAACCATACCTGCGCCGCCGCCAGAAGGTGTGTCATCTACAGATTGATGCTTGCCTGT